>JASHRZ010000260.1 GCA_030037055.1 Alphaproteobacteria bacterium | reverse complement strand
TGCGGGCGCAGCAGCAGGATGGCGATGAGCGCAAGGCCATAGACCACCTGCCGGCTCTTGTCGGCGATGTCGGGCGGCAGCTCGATGAATTTGAGCAGCTCGGGCAAGGTCGTGAGCAACGCCGCGCCCAGCACCGAGCCCCAGAGATTGCCGGTGCCGCCGAGGATCACCATGGCCAGAATGTAGATGGTGAGGTCGAGCGTGAAGGTCTCGGCGCTGACGAAGCTGATGTAATGGGCGTAAAGCCCGCCCGCCACCGCGGCGAGCCCGGCGGAGAAGGCGAAGACGGTGAGCTTGAGGGCGACGACGTTCTTGCCCACCGCCTGCGCCGCCTCCTCGTTCTCGCGCATGGCGCGCACGGCGCGGGCGAAGGGAGAGGCGGCAAGCCGCCAGGCGACGGCAAGAGAGAGCGCGGCGCCCGCCAGCGCCAGCGGCAGGAAGCGCCCGGGCGTGTCGAGCGGCACGCCCAGCAGCGCGATTTTGGGAATCCCGGGGATGCCGTCGGTGCCGCCCGTGACCGAGCGCCAGTTGACCATGATGGCGATGACGATGATCTGCAGCGCGAGCGTGACGATGACGAGATGGTCGCCGCCGATCCTGAGCGCCGGCAGCGCCACCAGCATGCCCACCGCCGCCGTGAGCAGCACGGCCAGCACGATCGGCAACGGGAAGGCGAGGCCGAGCTTGGTGGCGAGAATGGCGGTGGCGTAGGCGCCGATGCCGAAAAAGGCCGCCTGCGACAGGGCGAAGAGCCCGGCGAAGCCGATTAGCAGGTTGAAGGAGGCGGCGAGGATGGCATAGAGCGCCACCATCACGGCGATGTGGAGGAGATAGTCCATCAGCGCGCAAAGCGGCCGAAAAGCCCGCGCGGCTTGAACAGCAGCGCGAGGAACAGCACGACGAAGGCGATGGTGCCCTGCCATTCCGTCGGAATTTGCCAGGTGCCGAGATTCTCGACGAGGCCGAGCGCGAGCCCGCCCGCCACCGCGCCGCGCAGCGAGCCAATGCCGCCGACGACGACGGCGACGAAGCCCATGAAGACGGCGGAGAAGCCCATATAGGGCGTGGCGCCCTCCTTGAGCAGGATCAGCACCGCCGGTACCGCCGCCACCGCCGAGCCGAGCGCGAAGGCGAGGGTCGCCACCTTGACCGTGTCGATGCCGATGATGCGTGCCATCTCGGGATTGTCGGTCATCGCCATCACCGCCTTGCCGTAGTCGCTCTTCGTCAGGAAGAGGGCGAGCAGCGTGCCCACGACGACGAGCGCCAGCACCTGAGCGGCCTGTACCGAGGTGAAGACGATGTCGCCCACCAGGAAGACCTCGGCGGTGAAACCCGGCACCACCTTGGTGTCGCTGCCGAAGACGATGGCGATGGTGTTCTCGAGCACGATGAAAAGGCCGAGCGAGGCGATGAGCACGACGAGGCTCGGACTCTCCCGCCGCTCGAAGGGGCGGTAGAGGACGCGGTAGGCGGCGACACCGAAGACCGCGCCGGCGATGACGCCGAGAAGCGCCGCCAGCGGCAGCGGCAGGCCGAGCGGCACAGCGGCGGTCCAGGCGGCATAGGCGGCGAGCGCATAGAGCGGCCCGAAGGCGAAATGGGTGATGCGCGTCGGCCCGAAGATCAGGCCGAAGCCCAGCCCCAGCAGCGCGTAATGGCTGCCGTTGACGATGCCGTCGACGAGAAGCTGGGCGACAAGCTCCATGGGTTCAGCTCTCTGCCACGCGCTTCACGGTCATCCGCCTCAGATCCTCACCTCCACAAAAATCTTCCCTTCTCCCCCTGGGGGCGGAGAGGTTGGGTGAGGTGGGGGTAGCGCTTGGGAGATGGTTCCCGGTGTCCCATCGAGACCATCGAACATCTCATCGCAGTCAAACGCATTGCCAGCCCGCCCCTCTCCGCCCCAATGGGCTAGAGGATTCATGGATTTCTTTCATGCATAGCAAGTGCATAACCATCGAGTGTGGCGGCGAGGTGGTTCCATTTGTCTCGTACCGGCTTAGGACCTGGCGGCTTATAGTAGCAATTCCATCCCCCGAGCCGCGCGATCCAGGCGATGAGGGCGAGTGAGCCTGGCTGGTGAGGATTTTTCTGGCGTCCTGTGTTGCTTCGAGTTTTGCGGGAGAGGCGTTTGAGGGCGGGGGCAAACGCGTCATCGATGATCTCGCTGGCGGGTCGCGGACTTCCGTCTCGGGCATCGCATGCGTTCTGCATCAATTACCTGGCTGTCTTCGAGGGCAAGCCCATCTGTTTTGAGGGCAAGTCTGCTCGATGCGCCAACGCAATCGATAGGGCTGCCGACACTGCGCCGTCCGGCCGGCCAGCGTCTCCACGATTCGTTCCAGAAGAACGAACCGCCATCTCGCCCAAGCGGCACGCTCCGCAACCCGGACATCTCCATACGACATCTCAGAGTCTTTCTCCCGCACAAGTCGCTGGGAGCCTTTGACTCACATCTTGAAAGCCCATGAAATCATTCAATCACTTCCGCGAATGCCGTAGCTCAATGGGGCGGAGAAGAGATGATTACGAGATATCTGGAATCGAAAGCGTGCGAGCGAGGGCCGGCGCTCCTACTCCTTTGCCTCGAGGAAGGTCTCGAATTTGCGCTTGCCGTCCTGGACGGTGAAGAGCGCAGTGCGCTTCAAGCCGACGCCGTTCGCCTGAAACGTCATCTGGCCGCCATAGACGCTGGCGAATTTGGGATTGGCCAGCAGCGCCGCGCGCAGCGCCTCGCCGTTCCAGTAGTCGCCGCCCTCGGCGCGGGCGCGCCTGATGCATTCGGCAATGACGTAGACGCCCTCGTAGTAGTTGGCGGCGTAGAAATCGGGATCCTCGCCATAGCGCTTCTTGTAGTCGGCGGCGAACTGCTTCGACCAGGGATTGTCGTCCGAGGGCGCGAAATAGTCGTTGGCGAAGTGATAGCCCTCGGCGGCCGCGCCGGCGATCTTGGCGTCGTTCTCGGTGAACTCGACGCCGACGACCGGCTGCTTCATGCCGAAATCGCGCAGCCGCTTCAGCGCGAGGCCGACCTCCGGGGTGAACATCCAGAGCGCGACGATGTCGGGATTGGCGGCGCGGACCTTCGCCGCCTGGGTATCCATGGTAGTGGCGCCCTGCGCCACCTTCTCGATGGCGACGACGCTGCCGCCGAGCTTCTGCCACAGCGGATCGGCGATCTTGACGATGTTGTCGCCGACATCGTTCTGCCACTGGATCTGCGCGAGCTTCTTGCCCTCGAGGCCGGCGGCATAAGTGAGCGCGATGCGCGCGAGATCGCTCGACAGCGAGCGATTGTGGAAGAGGTACTTGCTGAGGCCGACGAGCTGCGGGCTGACGCCGCCGCCGTTCAGCATTAAGATGTGCTGCTGATCGGCGATCGGCGCCACCGCAATGGTGGGCGCGGAGAACGAAGTCAGCACGGCCTGCACGTGGTGGATGGCGATCAGTCGGTTCATCGCCGCGACGCCGTCCTGGCCGCCGCCGCCCTTGTGGTCCTCGATCGCCGCTTCGAGCTTGATGCCCTCGACGCCGCCCTTGGCGTTGATCTCGTCGATCGCCTGCTTCATCCCCTGGCTCATGGTGTGGCCGTAGAAGCTCGCCTGGCCGGTCATGGCGAAGAGCGCGCCGATGGCGAAGACCGGCGGATCCTTGGGCGGCTCGGCGGCGCGGCCGGGGGCGCCGGGCAAGAGCAGCAGCGCGGCCAAGACGACGGCGAGTTTTTTCACGGCAGCATTCCCCCTGCGAAGTCGATTCGCAGGCCAGATTGGCAGGCGGTGCCGGGCGGGTCAAATGCCGGCAGGGCTGTGCGGCGTCCTCGACGTGTGCCCTAGCGCTCGAGACATGGCACAAGGAAGACGCGTGCTTCTGGCCGCGAGCCGCCGGTCGGTGGCATGATCGCCGAACGGGGCACGGGCAGCGCATGGGCGAGGGTGGTATGCGGCGGGTGCGGAAGCTGGTCGCAGCGGTGGCGGCGTTGCTCGTGCTCTCGGCGCCCGCGCTGCGCGCCCAGAACGCCGGCGTCGACCATCCACTATTGCCGGCGCCGATCTGGGTCTACAACGACTGGTCGGCCTATGACGAGCTGTCCGATGCGGTGCCGCTGACCGAGGATCTCGCGATGCGCGAGCTCGACGAGATCAAGCGGCTGCGCCACGCGGGGGTTCACTTGGACTATTACATGATGGATGCATTCTGGTACGACCCGACGGGCGGTTATCGCACCTGGCGCAAGCCGGAATGGCCCAACGGGCCGGACCGATGGATCGCGGCCTGCCGCGCCGCTGGGATCAAGCCCGGGCTCTGGTTCGGCACCAACACGCTCACCGCGCTCGACCCGGCATTGTCCTGGCGCGGCTCGCTAACCGCCGATGGACGCGCCATGGCCCTCTATGCCGGCGGCTTCCTCGGCGATTTCATGGACATGCTGCAATCCTGGTATGACCGCGGCGTCCGCATGTTCAAGCTCGACTTCGCCGATTTCGACGCCGCCGCGAAAGGCGACGAGGGGCGGCTGGCTCCGGCGGAGATCCGCCAGCGCAACGCGCGGGCGTTGCACGATGCTTTGCGCGCTTTCCGCCGGCGCAATCCCGATGCGGTGCTGGTGGCGTTTAACGGCATCGTGGGCGAGGTTGAGTCGCCGTCGGTTCCGGTCAATCCCTTCAACATCCATTGGCTCGACGTTTTCGACGCGCTCTATTCCGGCGATCCCCGGCCCTCCGACGTGCCGCAGATGGATCTGTGGCGCTCGATCGACCTGTACAGCGACGAGATGGTGCGCCATTTCGCGTTCAGCGGCGGAGTGCCGCTGTCGCGCATCGATTCGACCGCTTTCATGATCGGTGATACCGGTACCAACTACCACCGCCGCACCAGCGCCGGCGCAGCAGCCTGCTGCTGATGGTGGCGCGAGGCGGCTGGGTCAACACGATCCACGGCAACCTCGAATTCCTCGACGAGGACGCGGCGCGCTGGCTCGCGCGGGTGCAGCGCCTCTTCGGCCCGCTGCACCGCGCGGGACTCAATCGGCCTTTCGGCGGCGCGCCGTCCGACGCCCAACCCTACGGCTTCGCCTCGGTCGCCGCTGCCGGGGCGCTTTACGCGGCGGTCAATCCCGCACAGCGCGTGCGAACGATCCGGCTGCCGAGGCTCTCGCCGGAGCAGCCGATCAATGCCAACGGCCGCGTGCTCTTCCGCGATGTTGGGTACGAGCCCGCGCTTGAGGGAGACACGCTGCGGCTCGGCCCGGGGCAGTTTGCTCTTGTAGGCTATGGCGGCTTTTCCAGCGCGGCCGACGATCTCAGCGTCGAGCGCGACATCCGCATTCCGCGCGCCGTTGTGCCGCTGCGGGTCAGGTTCCGCGAGGTGGAGGAGGCGCCGGGGAACGTGGGCCTGCCGCAGGGAGATCGAGCGACGGCCGAAGAGCCGCTTCCCATCGAAGCGGTTCTGATGCCGCCCGCGAGCGGCGACCTGCGTGACATCCTGCGGCAGCGAGACGAGGATGGCAGCCCCGCGCGCACTGTCGCCACGCGGCCGATGGACCAGGTCTTCATCATCCGCGCGATGCAGGATGGCAAGCGGTTGCCGGTGGAGATCCGCTACGACCACGTGATCTGGAGCGGGCTCTCATGGGCGGTGGGCGAGATCGACCACGCCCAATTCGCTCGCGAAAAGCCGATCCGTCTGAGCCTCGCCGTCACCGAGCATGACCCCGACCTTCACCTCGAAGGGCAGGTCTACCGGGTCGACTACTAAGGCCGCAACACGGCGCGAGGCGGAACCCGGGGAGCTTCGGAAACGAAATTCGCGACCGCACGCTGTGCCCTTGCGGCGGCTTCGACACTCTCGGCTCTGATCAATTCGCTCACCTGCTGGTCGGCCTCGCCTTCGGTTGCCGACGGCCGAAAGTCGCCGCCTTCCGCCTGCTTATGACGACCCGTCGTCATCCTCCGCCAGTCGCTTGCGCAGCTCGGCCTTGGCGATCTTCTCGAGCGTGGAGCGCGGCAGCGCGTCGACGAGCCGCACCTCCTGCGGCACCTTGAAGCTCGCGAGCTTCGCGCGGCAGGCCGCCAGCACGCGCTCGGCAAAATCGGGCGCCGCCGCCGCCACGCCGCCGCGCGGCAAGACGAAGGCCACCGGCACCTCGTCCAGCATCTTGTGCTTCTTCGCCACCACCGCCACCTCGGCCACGTCGAGTAGGCTCAGGATCGCCTGCTCGATCTCGGAGGCCGCGACGTTCTCGCCGCCGACCTTCAACATGTCCTTGCTGCGGTCGGCGAAGCGGATGAATCCGTCCTCGAGCAGGCCGACGCGGTCGCCGGTGCGGAAGAACCCCTCCTCGTCATAGCTCTGCGCGGTAGCATCGGGATTGTTGAGATACTCCTTGAAGAGCGACACGCCGGGGATGCCGCGGATCGAAAGCTCGCCGGTCTCGCCCGGCGCGACCGCGCTTCCGTCCTCGCGCAGGATGCGGATCTCGTATTCGACGGCGGCGCGGCCGATCGAGAGCGGCGGGTTGGGCTGATCGACCTCGCCGACGATGCCGTGGGTCATGGTCTCGGTCATGCCCCACCAGCCGATGGTCTTGACGCCGAAGAGCGCGTCGCTCGGCGGCTCCGACACGGCGCTCCCCCAGAGGCGGAAGCTATGCTGCTTCGGCCATTCGCGCTCGAGCAGGGCGCGGGTGCAGAACGGGATGGTCGAGGTCCAGCTGCAGCGGTGCTTGAGGGCGACGTCCCAGAACCGGCTCGCCGAGAAGCGCGGCTGGATCACCGCGCTGGCGCCGGCCCAGAGCGTCGCCAGCACTGAATAGGCCTGGGCGTTGGTGTGGAAAAGCGGCAGGTAGACGAGATGCACATCCTCGGGCCTGAGATCCTCATGCACCGCGTTGACCTTGGCGCCCCAGAGCGCGTTGGCGTGGGTCCAGACCACCCCCTTGGGCCGCGCCGTAGTGCCCGAGGTGTATTGAACGCCCACCGGCGCCATTGAATTAGGTGCTCGGCGCGGGAAATTCTCGGTCTCAGCAAAGAGCGAAGCGAAGGCCGAAGCGCGGTCGGGGCCGCGCCCCGCCTTAGGTGGCGCCCCCGCGTCGTCCGCGGTAACCGCGAGCCATTTGATCCGCCGGCAGGCGGCGTTGACCAGCTCGGCATAGGCGGGCTGGGTGATCGCCGCCACCGCCCCGCAATGCTCGGCGAAATACGCCAGCTCCTCGGCCGAGGAGCGCGTGTTCGTGGTCACCGCCACCGCCCCCAGCGTTGCGGCGGCATACCAGGCGAGGATCGTCTCCAGGCAATTGTCGAGATGCACCAGCAGGAAATCGCCCCGCCCGAGGCCGCGCCGCGAAAGCCCCGCGGCGAGCCGGCCCACGCGATGATGAAAGGCGCCATAGGTCAGCGTCTTGCCCGGCCCCTCGAACGGCTCCCAGATGAGAAAGGGGTGCTCGCGCCTTGTGCGCGCGCGCAGGGCCACCAGCCACGGCACGTCGACGCCGGCGAAAGGACCGACATAGCCCCGCTCGGGCCCGCGCATCGCCATCGCTTTCCTCCCGCGCCCATCCTGCGCAAGGCGGCGCGGAATTTCAAACCGGGGCGGGCCGGGCTAGGATTGCCCGATGAGGCGCAAGGACAGAGGCGGCCGGCGCTATGTGCTGGAAGCGCAGATCGGCCATCTCCTGCGCCGCGCGCATCAGCGCGCCACCGCGATCTTCCTCGCCGAGCTCGGCGACGCGCACGGGCTGACGCCGACGCAATTCGCGGCCCTGGTGAAGCTCAGCGATCTCGGCGAGCAATCGCAGAACGAGCTGGGCCGGCTCACCGCCATGGACCCGGCGACCGTCCAAGGCGTGGTCCGGCGGCTCATGGCGCGCCGGCTGATCGCCCGCTCCGGCGATCCCGGCGATCGCCGCCGTGCCAAGCTCCGCCTCACGCCGCGCGGCCGCTATCTCGTCGAGCGCACGGTGAAGCTGGGCTTCATCGTGAGCGCCCGCACGCTGGCGCCGCTCTCGCCGCGGGAACGCGCGCAGTTCCTCAAGCTATTGAAAAAGCTGGCCTGACGCTCGCGGCTTGACATCGGGGTCCGGCTCGGCCGTTAGAATATACGTACACGAACGAAAGGGCAGTGGTCCGATGGGGCTTTATCTGCGCCCGACCGATCTCGCCGAGGCGCTGGCAGCGCTGGCGGAGAGCCCGATGACGGTGCTGGCCGGCGGCACCGATTTCTATCCCGCGCGCGTCGGCCGGGCGCTCGACGACGACATCCTCGACATCACCGCGCTGGCGTCGCTCAGCGGCATCGCTGATGCCGGCGACCATTTCCGCATCGGTGCCACCACGCGCTGGAGCGATATCATCGCGGCCGAGCTGCCGAACTGGTTCGATGGGCTCAAGCTCGCCGCCCGCGAGGTCGGCGGCGTGCAGATCCAGAACGCCGGCACGATCGCCGGCAATCTCTGCAACGCGTCCCCCGCGGCCGACGGCGTGCCCCCGCTGCTGGCGCTTGACGCCGCGGTCGAGCTGGCATCGCGCGGCGGAAAGCGCGTGCTGCCGCTCGCCTCCTTTATCACCGGCAACCACCGCACCGCGCGCGCCCCTCAAGAGCTGCTGACAGCGGTGCTGGTGCCGAAGCCGCGCTGCAAGGCTCGCGCGGGCTTCGCCAAGCTCGGCGCGCGCAAATATCTGGTGATCTCCATTGTCGTGGCGGCGGCTGTGCTCGAGGTCGCGGAAGGACGCATCGCCGCGGCGCGCATTGCCGTCGGCGCCTGCTCGCCGGTGGCGCAGCGGCTGAGAGATCTCGAAGGCACGCTCCGCGGAAGGCGCTGCGCGCCCGGACTGGGCCGCACGGTTGAAGCCGTGCATCTGGCGGGGCTCGCGCCGATCGACGATATCCGCGGCACCGCCGTCTATCGTAGCGACGCCGCGCGCACGCTGATCGCGCGCCTCCTCGACGATCTTGCCGGAGCCGCCGCATGAGGCTCGCTTTGACCGTCAACGGGCGCGTGCGCATGGCGGAGACGGCACCGGCGCGGCGTCTTGCCGATGTGCTGCGCGAGGAGCTCGGCCTCACCGGCACCAAGATCGGCTGCAACGCCGGCGATTGCGGCGCCTGCACCGTGCTGCTCGACGGCGCGCAAATCTGCGCCTGCCTGGTATCGGCGGCGCAAGCCGATGGCCGCAGCGTCGTCACCGTCGAAGGCTTGGCGGAAACGGGCGCGCTCGGCGCGCTGCAAAGCGCATTTCTCCGCCACGGCGCGGCGCAATGCGGCATCTGCACGCCGGGCATGCTGATGGCGGCATCCGATCTGCTGGCGCGCGAGCCGCATCCCGGCGAGAAGGCGGTGCTCGATGCGCTGAGCGGCGTGCTCTGCCGCTGCACCGGCTATCGCAAGATCGTCGCGGCGGTGCTCGATGTCGCCGATGCCGACGGCGCGCCCGCGCCGGCGGTCGGCACGGCGGTGGGCGCGCGCGTCCCGAAAATCGACGGCGCGGCGAAGCTCACCGGCAGCGAGCGCTTCGCCGCCGACGCCGCGCCGGCCGACGCGCTCTTCCTGCGCGCGGTGCGCTCGCCCTATGCCCGCGCGCGCTTCACCCTGGGATCTTTTGCAGCGCTGCATGCCCGATATCCCGGCCTCGCGCGCGTGCTGACCGCCGCCGACATTCCGGGGTCGAACCGCTTCGGCATCTATCCCACCGGCAAGGACCAGCCGGCGCTCGCCGAAGGCGAAGTGCGCTTTCGCGGCGAGGCTGTGCTGGCGCTGGTGGGCGATGCCGCGACGGTGGAGGCGATCGCCGACGAGGCGCTGCCGGTTGCCTGGGAGGAATTGCCTCCGGTCACCGGCATCGCGGCGGCGCTGGCGCCCGGCGCGCCGGCGCTCCATGCGGAAAAGCCCGACAACCTCCTCGTCACCGGCCGACTCGTGCGCGGCGACGTCGAGGCCGCGATCGCCGGCGCCGCCGCCGTGGTCCAGGGCGCCTATCGCACCACGTTCGTCGAGCATGCCTATATCGAGCCCGAGGCCGGCTACGCCCGCCGCATCGGCGACCGGATCGAAATCTTCGCCTGCACTCAGACGCCCTATATGGACCGCGATGAGCTGGCGCTGATCCTGGGCATAAGGCCGGACCAGGTGCGCATCCTGCCGAGCGCGGTGGGCGGCGGCTTCGGCGGCAAGCTCGATCTCTCGCTGCAGCCGCTCATCGCCGTTGCCGCCTGGCTGCTGCGCAGGCCGGTGCGCTGCGTCTACACCCGGCCCGAATCCATGGCGTCCACCACCAAGCGCCATCCCGCTTCGATCCGCGCGCGCATTGCCGCCGATGCCGAAGGGCGGCTGCTCGCGGTCGATTTCCATGCCGATTTCAATACCGGCGCCTATGCCTCCTGGGGCCCGACGGTGGCGAGCCGGGTGCCGGTGCATGCGAGCGGGCCTTATATCGTGCCGAATGTCCGCGCCATCGCCCGCGCCATCTATACTAACGAGACGCCCGCCGGCGCCTTCCGCGGCTTCGGCGTGCCGCAGACGGCGGTGGCGACCGAGACGCTGCTCGACGAGCTCGCGGAAAAGCTCGGCATTGACGCGCTGGAGCTGCGTCTCAACAACGCATTGCGACCGGGGCTTGCCACCGCTACCGGCCAGGTGCTGGGGGCGAGCGTTGGGCTCGTTCCCTGCCTCAAGGCGCTGAAGCCCCGCTGGCGGAGCGCGCGGGCCGAGGCGGCGCGGCTCAATCGCGGCGACGGCGTGGTGCGGCACGGCGTCGGCTTCGCCGCAATGTGGTACGGCATTGGCAACACCTCGATATCGAATCCCTCGACCATGCGCATCGGCCTCGATCGCGAAGGCGCCCTCACGCTCTACAGCGGCGCGGTCGATATCGGCCAGGGCGCCAACACCATCCTGATGCAGATCTGCGCCGATGCGCTGGGCGCGCCGCTCGCGGGCTTGCGCCTCGTCGCCGGCGACACCGACCGCACGGCGGACGCCGGCAAAAGCTCGGCCTCGCGCCAGACCTTCATCTCCGGCGCCGCGGTGACGCGCGCCGCCGCCGATCTCCGCCGCCAGATCCTGGCGCTGGCCGGGCTCGGCGAGCCGGCGGAGATCCGCTTCGGCGGCAATCCCGTGACGGTGCGGCAAGGCGGCGACCTGCGATGGGTCGATCTCGCCGCCCTGCCAGCCTCGAACGAGACCGGCGACGTGCTCGCCGGCAGCGGCACTTTCGATCCGCCGACCACGCCGCTCGACGAGGACGGGCAGGGCGCGCCTTATGCGAGCTACGCCTTTGCCGCGCAGCTCGCCGAAGTGGCGGTCGATCTCGGCCTCGGCACCGTCAAGGTAAGGCGTGTCACCGCCGCCCATGATGTCGGCCGCGCTATCAACCCGACCCAGGTCGAGGGCCAGATCCACGGCGGCGTGGCGCAGGGCCTGGGGATGGCGCTGATGGAGGAATACGTCCCTGCTCGCACCGAGAATCTGCACGATTATCTCATTCCCACCATCGGCGACGTGCCGGAGATCGAGTGCCTGCTGGTCGAGGCCGCCGATCCGCTCGGCCCCTATGGTGCCAAGGGGATCGGCGAGCCGGCGCTGGTGCCGACCGCGCCCGCGATCCTCAACGCCATTTATCACGCGACCGGCGTAAGGCTGCGCCAGCTGCCGGCGACCCCCGACCGGGTGCGCACGGCGCTGCTCGCCGCCGGCAAGGGAGAATGCCATGGTTGAGGATGTCGTCACCTGCGACGCCTGCCCGGTGCTGTGCCGCATCCGTCCCGGCAAGGCCGGCGCCTGCGACCGCTATGCCAATGTCGACGGCGTGCTGACGCGCACTGATCCCATGGTATTGGCGCAACAGGTCAGCGACCGGCAGGGCTTGGTGGTGCCGTTTCTCTCGGGGGCGGAGTGGGACGGCTCGCTGGTCTCGCCCGCGCCGACTTTCCTCACCGGCATCGGCTCCGGCACCACCTATCCCGACTACAAGCCCGCGCCCTTCATCGTGGCGAGCCAGTATCGCGGCGTCGATGTCGTCACCGTCGTCACCGAGGGCATCTTCAGCTATTGCGGCGTCAAGGTGAAGATCGACACGGACCGCTATATCGGCCCGGAGCAGGCGGCGGTGCGGGCCGAGGGCGAGCAGGTCGGCCACGTCACCACCGCCGAATACGGCTCGCAGATGCTGGCGCTGGGCGGCGTGCGGCATTTGACCGGCGGCAGCAAGAAGGAGGGCGTCGTCACCTGCGACACGCTGCTGGCGCTGTGCAACAAGGCGGCCGTCGAGCTTGCCGTCGATCGCGGCGCGCACTTGACGGTCCAGGCCGGCCGCGCGCCGGTGATCGACGGCGTCAAGGAAGAGCGCATGCGCGTCGGCTGCGGCTCCGCCGCCATCGGCATGTTCGCCAAGCAGTGGGTAGGCCATGTCGACGAGGTCATCGTCGTCGACGACCACATCACCGGCGTGCTCACCGAACATCAGGCCGGGCGCTTTCTCGGCATGGCGCCCGCCGGCATCCGCGTGCGCGGCCGGCGCTCGACCCCCGGCCGCTACTTCCAGGTCGCTTCGCCCGGGCGCGGCTGGGGCGGCACCGACATAACCGATGCGCTGGCGATCATCGAGACCATCGATCCCAAGACGGCGTGGCCGGGACTGCGGTTGCTGATAGTCTCGACCACCGGCGAGGACGCCGCCTATTTCGTCCTCGACGACCGGCTCCGGCCGGTGCCTGCGGCGATGCCCGAGGCGGTCGCCAAGGCGGTCGGGCGCATCGGCGAGAATTGCGAGCCGGCGCTGGTCTCGGTGCTGTTCATGGCCGGCGCCGGCGGCAGCCTGCGCGCCGGAGTCACGGAGAACCCGGTGCGGCTGACGCGCTCGGTGCGCGACGCCTTGGTGCGCGTCACCTGCGGCGGCGCGCCGAGCTACATATGGCCGGGCGGCGGCATCACGCTGATGGTCGATGTCACGCTCCTCCCCGACAAGGCCTTTGGCCATGTGCCGACGCCGGCGCTGGTGGGGCCGATCGAGTTCACCATGCGCCTTGAGGATTATGCGGCGCTGGGCGGCCACATGGACCGGCTGCGAAAGCTCGAGGAGGTCCTCGCCTCGCCGCGCGTCAAAAGCGCGCTGCGAGTGGCGGAGGAGGAATGAGCGGCGGCCCGGCCCGGCGCCTGCTTCCGCATGGCCGGCTCCATCTCCAGCACGGGCCGATCGACCTCATCATCAAGGCCTGGGGCGAAGCGGCGGAGATCGAAGCGGCTTACGTCCAGGCCTGGCGGCGCTTCGCGACGGTGCTGCCGGAGCTCGTCGCGGAGCTGCCGCTTCTGCGCCGGGCGGCCGATGACGCACATCCCGGCGTCGAGGGGAAGGTGGCGCGGCGCATGATCGAGGCCTGCCGGCGCCACCGCCCGGCTTTGCTCACGCCTATGGCGGCGGTGGCGGGCGCGGTCGCCGACGAGGTGCTGGAAGCGATGCTGGCCCGTCGCCGCCTGGCCAAAGCTTATGTCAACAATGGCGGCGACATTGCGCTCCACCTGGCGCCCGGCGAGCGGCTTGATATCGGCCTCGTCGCCGACGTCGCCCGTCCCACCCTTGCCGGCAGCGCCGGGATCCTCGCTGACTGGCCGGTGCGCGGCGTCGCCACCAGCGGCTGGCGCGGGCGCAGCTTCTCGCTCGGCATCGCGGATGCCGCCAGCGTGCTGGCGGGCGACGGCGCCGCGGCGGATGCGGCGGCGACGCTGGTCGGCAATGCCGTCGATGTCGATCATCCTTCCATCGCGCGCGAGGCCGCCTGCACGCTCGACGAGACGAGCGATCTCGGTGAGCGTCTGGTCACCACCGCGGTGGCGGCCTTGCCGCCGGCCCAGGTCGAGGAGGCGCTGCGCCGCGGCGCCGCCGTCGCCGCGGCGATGCGCGCTCAGGGGCTGATCTTCGGCGCTGTGCTGGCGCTGCAAGGGCGGCTTAGCGTCGTGGGCGAGATCGCGCCGCGCCTTGCCGCGGCGGCGACGGGCTGACATCATCGGACCGGACGCAGAGGAAGACCGTCATGAGAAAAGCCCTCGGGACCGCCGGCTTGAGCCTCGCGGCGGCGCTGCTCGCGGCCTCGCCGGCGCCGGCGCAGCAGGAGCCGATCAAGATCGGCGAGATCAACAGCTACACTGCGATCCCCGCCTTCACCTTGCCCTATCGGAACGGCTGGACGCTCGCGGTTGAGGAGATCAACGCCGCTGGCGGCGTGCTCGGGCGCAAGCTCGAGGTCGTCTCGCGCGATGACGGCGGCAAGCCCGAGGATGCCGTGCGCATCGCCGGCGAGCTGGTCGAAGACGAGAAGGTGGCGCTGCTGGCCGGCACTTTTCTCAGCAATATCGGCCTCGCAGTCGCCGACTACGCCACCCACAACAAGGTGCTGTTCCTCGCCGCCGAGCCCTTGACCGACGCCATCGTCTGGCAGAAGGGCAGCGCTTACGTCTTCCGCCTGCGGCCTTCTACCTACATGCAGGCGGCGATGCTCGCGGAAGAGGCGGCGAAGCTGCCGGCCAAGCGCTGGGCGATGATCGCGCCCAATTACGAGTATGGCACCTCCTTCGTTGCCGCTTTCAAGCAGCTCCTCTCGGCCCGGCGGCCGGATGTGCAATGGGTCGGCGAGCAATGGCCGGCCAATCAGAAGCTCGATGCCGGACCGACGGTGGAGGCGCTCATCGAGACGAAGCCGGAAGCGATCTTCAGCGCCGAGTTCGGCGGCGATCTCGTCAAGCTGGTGCGCGAAGGCACGACGCGCGGGCTGTTCACCGGCCGCGCGGTGGTGAGCGCGCTCTCCGGCGAGCCCGAATATCTCGATCCGCTCAAGGACGAAGCGCCTCGCGGCTGGATCGTCACCGGCTATCCCTGGTATGCCATCGACACGCCCGAGCATAAGAAATTCCTCGCCGCCTATCAGAAGCGCTTCAACGACTATCCGCGCCTCGGCTCGGTGGTGGGGTATTCGACTTTGAAGGCGATCGCCGCGGCCATCGCCAAGGCGCGCTCGACTGATACGCAGAAGCTGATTGCGGCGATGGAGGGACTGCCGGTCGAGACGCCCTTCGGCCGCATCGTCTTCCGCGCCGTCGACCACCAATCGACCATGGGCGCCTATGTCGGCAAGACTGCGGTCGAGAACGGCAAAGGGGTGATGGTCGATTTCCACTATGACGACGGCAAGAACTACCTGCCGACCGACGCCGAAGTGGCGAAGCTCAGGGCGGCGAATTGAAAGGGCTGGATGAGCACGGGTGTCCTTCGACTGCTCGCTGCGCTCGCGCTCAGGATGAGACGGCTTTCCTCAATGCCTCAGCAGTTCATCCTCACCCTGAGCTTAGGCGCGAAGCGCGCGTGTCGAAGGACGCGAGTTCGAGCTGCAGCGCGATCTGAGCGGACCGCGTGCACTTCATCCTCATTCAGCTGCTGAACGGCCTCGCCAGCGCCGCCTCGCTGTTCCTGGTGGCGTCGGGCCTGTCGATTATCTTCGGCGTAACCCGCATCGTCAATTTCGCCCATGGCTCCTTCTACATGCTCGGCGCCTATATCGCCTATTCGCTGATCGAAGCGCTGCCGCGGACGGCGCTCGGCTTCTGGGGCGGCGTCGGCCTTGCCGCGCTGGCGGTGGGCGCGATCGGCGCCGCGGTGGAGATCGCGCTGCTAAGGCGTATCTACCGCGCGCCGGAACTGTTTCAGCTGCTCGCGACTTTCGGCGTGGTGCTGGTCGTGGCCGATCTCACGCTCAAGCTTTGGGGCGCCGAGGATCTGCTGGCGCCGCGGCCGCCGGAGCTGCGCGGCGCAGTTGACATCTTGGGCCGCGCTTTCCCGCAATACGACCTGCTGCTCATCGCCGTCGGCCCGGTGGTGCTGGCGGCGCTGTGGCTGCTCTTCCACCGCACGCGCTGGGGCGTGCTGGTGCGCGCGGCGACGCAGGACCGCGACATGGCGGCCGCGCTCGGCGTAAATCAGAGCCGGCTCTTCACCGGCGTCTTCTTCCTGGGATCGTTGCTCGCCGGGCTCGGCGGCGCGTTGGAGCTGCCGCGCGCGGCCGCCAATTTGCAGATGGACATCGCCACCATCGCCGAGGCCTTCGTCATTACCGTCGTCGGCGGCATGGGCAGCATCGCCGGCGCCTATGTCGCGGCGCTGCTGGTAGCGCTGCTGCAGGCTTTCGGCATCGTCGTCTTCCCCAAGATCACCC
>JASHRZ010000259.1 GCA_030037055.1 Alphaproteobacteria bacterium | reverse complement strand
GTAGCCGAAATAGACCAGCATCAGCTCGCCGCGGAAATCGCCGTCATGCCGCACCACGCCGTTCTGATCGGTCAAGGTGAAGGGCCCGCCGAACGAGACGCCGGCCAAGCCGGCCTCGTCGGTGCCGCTCGACCGCCAGTAATCGAAGGCGAAGGCGCCGAGCACCAGTGCGAGACCGAGAAGGAAGACAAGCAGCCCGCGGCGGGTTCCGGCAAGCATGGCGGCTCATGCGCCCCGACCGCTGGTGCCGGGATAGCCCGCGCACGGCGTTCCGACCTCAAGCCGGATCCCGACCCGCTTATCCCTCACGCTGTAAAGCTCCAACAATCCCGCGCGCCGCGCCGCGCCGCGGAATCAAACCGCACGACTCAGGACCTCTTCATCTCCTTCATGTCGTGCATTTCCTTCATGTCCTTTTTCATATGCTTGTGATGCGCCTTGTGCATCGTCTTCGCCTTCTCGGGATGAGCAAGACAATCCTTTTGGTCCTGCGACTCCCAAGCATAGTCGTAGCAGGTGAATTTATGCTTGGCCAAAGCGGGCGTCGCGGCGAGCGCGGCCAGGGCCGCCCCCGCAGCGATCAAAGATGCGGATTTGAACATGAGCCACTCCTCGTCGGGTAAGGCGTGCATATGATAGCGCGTCTTCCCCGAAAGCCGCCAGTTCAGCGGTCGACGAAGCTCGCCAAGGTTCGGCCGTGCGTGCGCTGCGCCAGCTTCTTGAGCGCCTTCGCCTCGATCTGCCGGATGCGCTCGCGCGTCACCTGGTACTTGCGCCCGACCTCCTCGAGCGTGTGCTCGCCGGCTTGGCCGACGCCGAAGCGCAGGCGCAGGATGTCGGCCTCGCGCGGCGACAGGCGTGACAGCGCATCGTCGGTGGCGGCGCGCAGCTCCGCCTGAGCCGCGGCTTCGTGCGGCATCACCGCGCCGTCATCGGCGATGAGGTCGCCGATGGTGGCATCGCCATCCTCGGAAAGCGGCGCATCCAAGCTGACGGGGTCGCGCACCAGCTCGAGAACCGCGCGCACCTTGGCGATGGGCACGCCCAGCCGTGTCGCCAGCTCCACCTCGTTGGGCTCGCGCCCGAGTTCGGCCAGCAGCTGATGCTGTGCGCGCATGACGCGGCGCGCCTCGTCGGTCATGTGCGAGGGGATGCGGATCAGATGCCCCTGATCGACCAGCGCGCGGGTGCAGGCCTGGCGGATCCACCAGGTGGCGTAGGTGGAGAATTTGTAGCCGCGCCGCCAGTCGAATTTCTCGACCGCACGCATCAGGCCGATATTGCCCTCCTGGATCAGATCCATCAGCGGCAAGCCGCGGTTGACGTGGCGGCGGGCGATCCAGGCGACCAAGCGCAGATTGGCCTGGATCATCTCCTGCTTGGCGCGCTCGGAATCGCGGGCGCCGCGCTGCAGCTCCGCGACGAGCGCGCGGAATGCCGGCAGGCTCTGGCCGGTCTCGCAACAGACGCTTTCGAGCTCATCGATCAGGACACGCGCCGCCTCGCCATGGCGGCGGCGGAAATTCGGCCAGGGCGGGCTTTGGCGCCGGCTCACCGAGGCGTGCCAGGCGCGCGGGCTTGCTGCCTTGAGATAGCCCTCCAGGAAGAGGGTGCGGTCGACCTTCGCCTGATCGACGAGCCGGGCCAGCTTGCCCTCGCGCTCGACGATGCGGCGGTTGAGTTCCTTGAGGCGCAGCGTCAGCTCCTCGATGCGCTCGGGATGGAGCACCACGTCGGCGAGCGCCTGGCTCAAGGCCTGCGGGCTGCGGCTCTTGCGCGCGCGGTCGAAAGCGCGCAGCACAGGGCGCAGCAGTGCCGCCTCAAGCTCGGCCATGGGCGCCGCACCTTCTTCCTCCGGCGAACCGGCAGCCATCGCCGTCGCGGCCGAGCCGCCGCTGGAGCGGCGCGCCTGGGTAGCGGCGAGATCGATAACGTCGCGCAGCGTGGTCTCGTTCTGGCGTAAACCCTGGCTCCACTGCGCGATGGATTTGCGCAGCAAGGGGCTGCGATAGAGCGCGTCCAGCACCGCGGCCTGGCCGGCCTCGATGCGCTGAGCGAGCGCGACTTCGCCCTCGCGCGATAGCAGATCGGCTTCCGAAATCTCCTGCAGATAGCGGCGCAAGGGATCGGCCGACCGGCCGAGATCGATCTCGGCCAAGTTGCCGCGCGCCGATACCGGCTCGCCTGCCGCCTCGGGCGCCAGGCGCCCGCGCTGCTCTTCCTGGGTATCAGGCTGATCGCCCCGGGAGGCGTTCTCCGTGGCCGGCTGCCGGTCGAGCGCCTCGGCGCCAGCAAAATTGGCCCGCATATGTGAGGTCTCTCGCACTTTTCCGGTATGTCCGCCGGGGGCCCTTAGGGTCCGACGGTTCAAAAATGTGTTGGCAGGAATATGGTCGGTTCTGAGCGCCTTGGGAAGCCTGAAAAAGGTTAACAGCGCCAACGGGGCGAACTTTTTGCGGGAAAAGGATCGGCCCTCGGCGCAGGCAGCGGGGTCCGCCTCTGAAGGTTGTCCATCCAGGGTGGGGCTGTGAAGCTGTGGTTGCCACACCCAACCGCACTTCCCTGGAGCTCTGGATGAACATTCACAAGAATGCGCGCCTGACGCCGCAAGGTCGACTCCTATTGGTCCGACGCATTGAAGAGCAAGGTTGGACCGTTGCCGCTGAGGCCGAGGCTGCCAGCCTTTCCATTCGCCGCGCCTATCACTGGCTGGGGCGATATCGGGCGGGCGGCGAGCGGATGCTTCACGACAGGAGCTCGACGCCCGCCCGATACCGTGTTCCGGTACCGGCCGCGCGTGGCCGAGATCGAGCGCCTGCGCCGGGAGCGCATGACCGGGCCCGGATCGCCCGGCAGCTCGGCATGGCGTGCTCGACGGTTGGTCTGGTGCTGCGCCGGCTCGGCCTCGGGCGGCTAAGCGACCTTGAGCCCAAGCCTCCGGTGGTGCGTTACGAGCACAAGCATCCCGGCGACATGATCCATCTCGATACCAAGAAGCTCGGCCGCATCGTCCGGCCCAGCCATCGGGTCACGGGGCAGCCGCCGGGACAGCGTCGACGGCGCCGGCTGGGAGCACCTGCATGTCGCTGTCGACGATGCCTCCCGCCTCGCCTACACCGAGATCCTGCCCGATGAGCGCAAGGAAAGCGCCACCGGCTTTCTGGTGCGCGCCCTCGGCTGGTTCGAACGGCACGGCGTCAGCGTCGCGCGCGTGATGACCGACAACGGCTCGGCTTACCGCTCCGCACTGTTCCGCCAAACCTGCGCCGCTGCAGGTGCCCGTCATATCAGGACCAAACCCTATATACTCCGCACCAATGGCAAGGCCGAGCGCTTTATCCAGATCAGCTTGCGCGAGTGGGCCTATGCCACGACCTAGTCAGACCTCTGCAGATCGCAGCCGAGCGATGACGCCCTGGATTGATAGCTACAACCTCAGCCGACCTCACACGGGTATCTCAGGCCAGACCCCTTGGGCCAGGCTGAACAACCTGCTTGGAAACGACAGCTAGACTTCGCAGCGGCGATCCAAGTGGTATGACGATTGCGTTGGCGGGGATGTAATCTCGCAAGCCGCGACTGCCGCGGAGATGGAGGTGGCGATGAAGACTGCGCCCGTCGTCACCGCGGCGCATAACGCTTGGACAAGGGCTGCTTTGCTGCGGCTGTCCAAGAGAAATCGCCAGCCCGCCGAGCCAAGGCAGTCGCCGGGGATCCAGAGCGCTCTCTTGCAGTCGCCCGCAGATGATGCGCCCTTTCGATCGGATGAACATGAACCGGGCTGGAAGACCGCCTCATCGTCGGCTCGGCGACGTCGATCGACCTGAAGGGAAACTGAGCATGGCAGCGAGGGAACCCAGGCGAGAGTGGACGCAGGCCGACATCCTTGGCGAGACGATGAAACGCCATGCGGGAGATGTTGGTGTGTTCAACGCCCTGGCGGACGTCACGGACGAAGCCTTTAGTGACGCGTTGAATCAGGGCGTGGCAATTCCCAATGGGAAACATCACCGTGAGCGAGCTGCTCGATTTCTGCGCGGGGCACACGGTGCAGGTGGATTGGCATGACGAGGCGCGCAGACCGCGCGCCTATGCGCTGTCAGTGATTACGGCGTCGTCCAGGCCTTCCTGGATCGGTTCAAGGTTAACTGGCTGGACCCGGACGAGGAAGAGGCCGAGCGGAAGAAGATACGCTGCGGGCGACTGGCTGGCGACCAGAGCGCTAGGCTAGCACGGCAATTCCATCGGTTCAGTTTGGCGGCAAAGAGCGTTCATCCGCCTGGTCCCAGGGCGGCGGTTCGAAGATTGTGGTCTGCAAGGGCTTCCTCTACCCGACCTAAATCATCGTCGCATGGCCGACCCATAAACCGCTGGACGGGCTGAGACCCCGCGGGGGAGCGCGGTCATTAGCTGTCCACAATCAACGGCATTTCGCGCTTCGACCAGTAGCGCTCTCGCCTTTGTGGATAGACACATAATTGCCACGCCTTTGAACGAGAAAGAACCCAACGGTCCAAGGCTTTCGGCTGAGCGATGCCCTGGCGGTTCTCCTGCCTAAAAATCGAACAGGGGCCCGGAAGCCCCGTGACAGCTTGCCCGGATGATTCCATCCACAGACATATGCCCAAGTCCCATGAATAACGGGATTGTCAAGGCTTTTCGCCGCCGCCGCTGAACCTGAAACCGCGCTTCGGCGCCCAATCGAGATCCTGTTCGTCCAGGGCAATACCCGGCGCCCTGCGCAGCGTCTGAAGCGCGCTGGAAGAGGGCCCCCTAGGTGTCGGGTAAGCCCCGAAACACCACCACGGCCATCTTGGCTTCAACTTCTCGCGCTCTTCTGCGTTTCCGGCAAGCTCGGCCCAGCTACGCTACCAAGCGGCCAGAGTCTTTAGCCTGTCTTATTCGTCACAGCAGGGCAATTTTCGCTCGGCGGCGGCAATTTTGCGCGATGCGCGCGGAACTCCGTGGCGCCTGTGACGCGGAATCCGGATCGATTGTTTGAGCGGCTAGAGGTTGCAGGTCGGGTTCGGTGCGGCAGCTGCGCCGCGCTGATTAAGGCCCTGCCGCGGCGAAACGGCCGGCGAGCAGTCGGAAGATGTCGGCATCCGGGCATGCGGTTGGCAGCCAGACGCGGATGCGGGCAGCGCCCTCGACCACGCGCGCGGCGATCTTGATCAAGCGCAGGCGCAGCGTGGCGAACTCGGCCCGCGCCCAGGGCGAGCGTTTGGGCGCGGCGGCACGCATGGTGTGGAGCAGCCAATAGGCGGCGGTGCGTAGGATGAGGCGGAACTGGTTGGCCTTTGGATTGCGGCAGGAGGTGCGATCGGAGGCGAGCTGCGCCTTGTGCAGCTTGATGAAGTTCTCCGCCTGGCCGCGCCCGCAGTAGACGGTCTCATAGAGGTGTTCGGCCGCTCCCGTGAGCGAGGTGACGACGTAGCGGATATCGAGGCCGAGCCGCGTCGCCTCGAGGCGGGCGATGACGCGGCGCGGCGCGTCCCAGCTCTTGGCGCCATAGCGCAGCTTGCTCCAGCGGCGCAGCTTCGCTGCTCCGCTCAAGGCGCGCTTGACGCACAGCGCATCGGCCGCCGGGTGGAGCATGGCGGCGAGCACGTCGTTGCCGGAGAGCCCGAAGATATAGTCGATTCCATTGGCTTCGCACCAGGTCATCGCCTCGTCGCGGCCATAATGGCTGTCGCCGCGCACCAGGATACGAACCTTGGGCCAGTGCCGGCGGATGTGGCCGATCCCATGCTTCAGGATCGTGCGCACCTCAACCCCGCTCGGCGTCTTGCCTGGGCGCAGGATCACGGCCACGGGCTTCCCCGTGTTCCCCTCGTAGATGCTATGGGAGGTGCGGCGAGGGTATGGCACCTTCGGCGCAGCAGCGTCTAACCGATAGGCTGTCCCATGCCACAACCGAACGACCTGAGCAGATCTTTCATTCCCCTGGAACGAGAAAGTACCCTGATCGCAGTCATCGAGATGAGCATATCCAGTTGGCTCGTCGCTGGCAGCGTGCCAGGGATCGCGCGCCACCCGCTGAAGAAGCTTCCGGTCGACGAAGACGCCCTGTTGCGACTCCTGCGGCGCTGGCGAGACGAGGCGATCAAGGCAGGTCGCAAGATCGTGCGTATCGCCGTCGCGTTCGAGGCCGGCCGCGACGGCTTCTGGCTGGCCCGGTGGTTACGGGCACGTGACATCGAAGCTTATATCATTCACGCGACGAGCGTCGCCGTGTCCCGCGAGCAAAGGCGGGCGAAGACCGACAGGCTCGATACCGAATTGCTCAAACGCGTGTTCCTTGGCTGGCTGCGAGGCGAGCCTGACCATTGCAGCATGGCCGCTATCCCGACGCTCGAGGAGGAAGATGCCAGGCGCCCGAACCGTGAGCGCGAGAGCCTGATCGGCGAGCGCACGCGCATCGTGAACCGAATGAAGAGTTGTCTGGCCCGCTTCGGCATCCGGACCTTCAAGGCGACATTA
>JASHRZ010000258.1 GCA_030037055.1 Alphaproteobacteria bacterium | reverse complement strand
CGACCGGCTCGGCATGCTCGGCCTGGCGCGGCGCCGGCGCGACGAGCAGGACCGGCGTTCGGTGCTGGTGCAGCGCACGGTCAAGGGCTCGGTGTTCCTGAGCGACTTCGCCGACACCGTCGCCACTGCCAGCCGCCGCCTCGAGCAGCAGCAGCGTGCCGGCGCGCTCACGCCGTACGAGCGCTCAATAGCGCATTGAGACATCCACGCGGTTGAGAAACGGCCGGCCCTGTCGCAGGCGCCGCAGATTGTCGGCTACTGCCGCCGCCGCGGTCGGCGGATGCGTCGCCGCGGCGACATGCGGCGTGATCAGAATGCGCGGGTGGCGCCAGAACGGATGCTGCTGCGGCAGCGGTTCGTCGCCGAAGACGTCGAGCACCGCGGCCGAGATCTGACCGTTGTCGAGTGCCGCCAGGAGGTCGGCCTCGACGAGGTGCGCGCCGCGGGCGCAATTGACGATCGCCGCGCCCCTGGGCAAGCCGGCGAAGAGCCGCGCGTCAAGAATGCCCGCGGTCGCTGGGGTCAGCGGCAACAGGCACACCAGGATCTCCGATCGCTCGAGCAACGCCGCAAGTCCGTCTGCGCCATGAAAGGCCGGGATTCCCGGGAGCTTCCGCTCCGTGCGGCACCAGCCCGCGACGTTGAAGCCCAGCACCTTGAGGCACAGCGCGGCAGCGCCGCCCAGAACGCCCAGGCCGAGCATCCCGACGCGGCGCTCGGCGGCGTTGGGCTGCGGCAGCGGCCGCCATACCCGCGCCTGCTGCTGGGCGCGATAGATCAAGTCCTGGCGGTGGAGGCGCAGAACTTGCAGCTGCACATACTCGCTCATCGCCACCGTCATGTAGGGATCGACCAGGCGCAGGATGGGAATGCCCGGCGGCAGCGACGGATCGGCGAGGATATGGTCGACGCCGGCTCCGAGCGAGATGATCAGCTTGAGATTTGGCAGCTGGTCGAGCAGCCCCGGCGGCGGCCGCCAGACAAGGGCCGCGTCGATCTCGGTGGGATCGCCGATATCGGGCCAAACGCGCAGCTCGAGCTCGGGCAGGAGCTTGCCGAGCTCGGCTTGCCAATCGGCGGCACTGTCGACGTCGGAAAGGAATAGGAGGATCATCCAGCGCCCACCCTATTGTGCCGTAGCGGCGCTCTCCACCACTTCGAGATCGAAGGCGGCGGCCATGAGCGCGCGGGTATAGGGATGCTGCGGCCGCTCGAACAGCCGGTCGGCCGGGCCGGCCTCGACGATTTTGCCATCCTTCATCACCAGCACGTGATGTGCCAGCGCGCGCACCACGCGCAGATCGTGACTGATGAAGAGATAAGAGAGCCCGTGGCGGCGCTGCAGGTCGCGCAGGAGGTCCACCACCTGCGCCTGCACCGACATGTCGAGCGCCGAGGTCGGCTCGTCCAGCACAACAAAGCGCGGCTTCAGCACCATGGCGCGCGCCACGGCGATGCGCTGGCGCTGGCCGCCGGAGAACTCATGCGGATAGCGCTCAGCCGAGTCGGGGTCGAGCCCGACCTCGAGCAGCGCCTGGTCGATGAGTGCGCGGCGCTCGGCGGCATCGCGGCCGATGCGATGCACCTTGAGCCCCTCCTCCACGATCTGCGCCACAGAGAGCCGAGGCGACAGGCTCGAGAACGGGTCCTGGAACATGATCTGCATCTCGCGCCTGAGTGGCCGCATGGCGCGCTCGCTGATGCCGTCGAGTCGCCGCCCGTTGAAGCGGATGGCGCCCTCGCTGGCGATAAGGCGCAGGAGAGCGAGGCCGAGCGTCGTCTTGCCCGAGCCGCTCTCGCCGACGATGCCCATGGTCTCGCCCTGGGCGAGGCCGAAGCCGATGCCGTCCACCGCCTTGACATGGCCGGTGACGCGCCGCAGCAGGCCGCCGCGGATTGGGAACCACACCTTCAGGTCCTGCGTCTCGAGCAGGACGGGCGCCCCTTCCTCGGCCACCGTCGGCGCGCCTTTGGGTTCGGCGGCGAGCAGGTGACGGGTGTAGGCATGCTGCGGCCGGGCGAAGACCTCGCGCGTCGGCCCGGCCTCGACCACCTCGCCCTTGGTCATGACCAGCACGGTCTCGGCCATCTTGCGTACGATGACGAGGTCGTGCGTGATGAGCAGCAGCGCCATGCCGAAGCGCGTCTGCAGCTCCTTGAGCAGCTTCAGGATTTGCGCCTGGATGGTCACGTCGAGCGCGGTGGTGGGCTCGTCGGCGATAAGGATGTCGGGCTCGTTGGCGAGCGCCATGGCGATCATGACGCGCTGGCGCTGGCCGCCGGAGAGCTGATGGGGATAGGCGTCGAGGCGCCTTTCCGCATCGCGCAGACCGACCAGGCGCAGCAGCTCGACGACCCGCGCGCGTGCCGCCGGCGCGGTCATGTGCTTGTGAAGGAACAGTGTCTCGGCGATCTGCTTCTCGATCGTGTGAAGCGGGTTCAGCGACGTCATCGGTTCCTGGAACACCATGGCGATGCGGTTGCCGCGGATGTCGCGCATTACCCCTTCGGCCGCACCCACCAGTTCCTTGCCGTCGAAGATGATGCTGCTTGCGGCGCCGTGGCTCGCCACGGGATAGGGCAGCAGCTGCAGGATCGACAGCGCGGTGACGGATTTGCCCGAGCCGCTTTCGCCGACCAGCGCCAGCGTCTGGCCGCGATCGAGATCGAAGGACACGCCCCGCACCGCCTCGACGGCGCCGCCGGGCACGACGGCGAAGGTGACGGACAGATCGCGGAGCGAGAGGAGGGGCATGGGGTTGTAAGTTCTCAGTTATCAGTTGTCAGTCGTCAGTTTTTACGCGGGTGATCAGCCAGGTGAGCATCCGCTTCACCTCGTGATGGTCGGCCAGGATGGTGTCGTGCGTCGCCGCTTGGAGAAAGGCGAGATCGCGGGCGAGCAGGAGAAAGTACTCCAGCTCGCTCGCGGATCCGACGGCAATGCGAAGGAACCGGACAAGATCGGCATTGCTCGACCTGCCGCAGCCCTCGGCGATGTCGGATGGAATAGAGGTCGCGGCATGGGGCATCTGGCTGGTAATTCCGTATCGCTCGGACGCCGGAAACGCTTCGGAATTTTCATATGCGGACAACGCGACAGCATGTGCCTTGCTCCAGACCTCGAGGTCGCGAAAGTTCCGCATTTCCCCACCCTAACTGATAACTGACGACTGCCAACTGACAACTTTTCCCTTATTTCACTTTCCTCGGGTCAAATGCGTCGCGCACCGCCTCACCGATGAAGATCAGGAGACTGAGCATGATCGCGAGGACCAAGAAGGAGGTGAGGCCGAGCCAGGGCGCCTGCAGATTGTTCTTGCCCTGCGCCAAAAGCTCGCCCAGCGAGGGCGAGCCCGGCGGCAGGCCGAAGCCCAGGAAATCCAGCGAGGTGAGCGTGGTGATCGAGCCGTTGAGGATGAACGGCATGAAGGTGAGCGTCGCCACCATCGCGTTGGGCAGCACATGGCGCCAGATGATCACGGGATTGGCGACACCGAGAGCGCGCGCGGCGCGGACGTAATCGAAATTTCGCGCGCGCAGGAACTCGGCGCGCACGAGATCAACCAACGACATCCAGGAGAACAGCAGCATGATGCCGAGCAGCCACCAGAAGTTCGGCTGGACGATGCTCGACAGGATGATCAGCAGGAAGAGCACGGGCAGGCCGGACCACACCTCGATGAAGCGCTGGAAGAGCAGATCGGTGAGC
>JASHRZ010000257.1 GCA_030037055.1 Alphaproteobacteria bacterium | reverse complement strand
CAACGGCCGATTGTTCAGCGCCATTCTGCCGATCGTCGCTCACGACCCCGCCGCCGATCTCTTTCTTATCGCCCTCCCCGTCGCCGGCCAGGGCTATGATGTCGAGGCCTTCGCCCGCGACACCGCCGCGTTTGCCGCGGCGACCGGCAAGCCGGTGGCGGTAGCGGCGCCGCAGGCGCTGGTGGCCGACCGCTTCTGCGCCGCCGGCATCCCCGCCTTCGCCGGCGACACCGAGGCGATGCTGGCGCTCGATCAGCTGGCGCGCCATTGGGCGATGCTGCGTCGCCCGGCACCGCCCGCGCTGCCGCACCTCGTCGTCGCCGTGCCGCCGGGACGCGGGCGCTTCCTCAATGAGGCGGAAAGCCTGGCCCTGCTGGCGGCACAGGGATTGCCGGTGGTGCCGCATCGCCTTTGCCGCAGCGAGAGCGAGGCGCGCATCGCCTTCCGCGATCTCGGCATCCCGGTGGCGGTCAAGGCCTGCTCCGTCGACGTGCCGCACAAATCAGAGCTGGGCTTGGTGGCGCTCAACCTCGTCTCCGAGACGGCAGTGGTGGAAGCCTTTAGCGCGCAAATGGCGAAGCTCCTGGAAATCGGCGCCGAGCCCGACGGCATCATCATCGCCGCCATGGCTGCGGGCCAGCGCGAGCTTGTCCTCGGCGCCAAGCTCGACGCCGTCTTCGGCCCGGTGGTGATGATCGGCGACGGCGGCAAATATGTCGAAGCCCTGCCTGACATCCAGCTTCTGCTGCCGCCATTCTCGCATGACGAGGCGTGCGAAGCGATCCTGCGGCTGCGCATCGCACCGATCCTCAAAGGCGTGCGCGGCGAGAAGGCGGCTGATATCGAAGCCTTGGCGCAGGCCATGCTGCGCCTTGGCGCGGTCATCGCCGCGGCCAAGGGCCGCATTGCATCCATTGACCTCAACCCGGTGCTGGTAGGCTCCGCCGGCCAGGGGCTGACCGTCGTGGACGCGCTGATCGAGCGCCCGGCGCGGACCACGGCGCCCTAGCCGGCGTATTTGGCGAGGAAGGCCTCCACTGCCGTTTTGCAGGCCTGCTGCTTCAACCGCTCAACCTGACGCTGATCGCTCGACGCGCGGGTCAAGGAAGCGCTCAGCGTGCTATCGACATAGGAATCGGGGACGACCATGGACCAGCTTGCGGTCCTGACGTCGATGATCGCGAACTTGAGGCGGATGCGCATGTATTGCGGCTCGTCGGGGAGGACTGAACCAAAGATGGGGACCAGGAGATCGCCTTGGTCGGTTCGGGGTCGATGGCGCTTTCCAGCATGCCCCAATAGCACGGGATCAAATCTGCGCCGCCCTTTGCGGCGGCCAGGCGAAGCGCATGCGCGTAGGCGGTGGCGTCTCCGGGCGGCGACGGCTTAGTCGCCGCCGCCTCGTGACCGGCCAAAGGAACGCCGGAGAAGGGAATCATTGTGAAATACTTCTCGAGCGCCTGCGCCATCGGGTCGTCGGGAATGATCGCGCTGGACTGGATCAGCAGGATCGTCGAGGCTTTACCGGCGACAGGCTTGCGATAGACTGCAGCACTGCGGGCGATATCTTCATCCCCGGCCGTCTGTTCGAGATCGATGCCAAGCACGTCGAACTCGCTGAGCTCGCCGCGACGGAAGGGATTGCTGCGCCCGCCGGGACCGGGATAGCCCGAATTGGAAATCGATCGCGTTTCGCACGCGCCGAGCAGCGCGAACGCACGTAGGCGCGGTCCCATGCCGCGGCCCATTTCTTCCTCCCGAAATGGTCCGTCCAACCGCAGGCTCGCTCGACCTTTATCGCGGCCAGATGCGGCGGGTTTGTGGCGATCCGATCATCTTTTGCGGCAAGGCGATCAAGCCGAGCACATCGCCTATCGGATGATCGCCGAACCGCCCGGGACGAGCCGATTGACGCCGGCCCCCTCGCCCTAAACCGTCCCCACGGGCGTCGTCGGCGAGCCGACGGCGCCGGGCAGGCGCAGCGGCGGAGCGGTGAGGAGAAAGCGGTTGCGCCCCTGCCCGCGGAGATGGTCGGCGAGATCGGAGAGATACCAGAGCTCACCGAGGTTGACGCCGAGCTTGAACAAGCAGTGCTCGTGCAGCGGCAGCGCTGAGCAATGGTCTTCCGCGCAGGGACGCGACGGGAAGGCCTCGACCGCGTAATTGTCGGCGATCAGCGCGGCAAGGCCGCAGCGGGTGATCCAATCGAGCAGTCGCTCGTCCCGGCCGTCGAGCGCGGCGCAAGCGCCGTGCAGCTTCTTCTCGTCCGGGTCTCGCTTCATCTCCAGCACCATCCGGTCGAAGCCGGTGCGGATGCACACCATGTCGCCCGGCTCGATGTCGACCTTGTCCCGGGCGAGAACCGCCATCAGTTCCTCGTAGCCGACCAGCTTGCGCTCGCGGCCATAATGCGCCTCGAGGTCGATCATTACGGCGCGGCCCTGGATCGCCTTCACAGCCATGTTCTCGACGCCGAGCGCACAGGCGCCAATATGCGCCTTGTTTTCCTTGCCGGTTGCCCAATCCAAGGGACCGATGATGTGCTCGCCGGCGCGATAGCCGTTGTAGAACACCATCTCCGGCGTGCCGTCGCCATCCGCATCGAACATCTGGCCGACATGGGCGAGCGTGTCCCATTGCGTCGAATATTGCAGCGTCAGCAGCACGAGATCATCGCAGACGACGTCGGTGAATCTGGCGTCGTCGCGCGCGATCGGATAGTTGAAATTGGGCTTGCCGCCGCGCAGGGTCGGGCGCAGCTCCGGCGGATGGCGGCGCGGGTTGAGTTTGTTGCCGCCGGGGTAGTCCAAAGGCAGCGACAGGCAGAAGCTCCTGCCCTCCTTCACCTCGGCGATCCCCTGCAGCACCTTGTCCGGGGTGATCAGGTTCAGGCGGCCGAGCTGATCGTCGGCGCCGAAATCGCCCCAGGTCGAGCCCGGCGGGCGGCGCTTCCAGCGCTTGTTTTCGGTCATGCGGCTTCCTCCCGGGGACAGCTTCGTCAACCCGTGACCGTCGTGCAAGGGGGCGGACCCCGTGCCGGCAGCGGCAACGGCCGCTCGTGCCAGCCGGCGCAGAGCGCACTCCTCTCCAAGGGCGCGATGCCGCATCCGCCGCGGGCGTCACTTGACGATGATCGCCGCTGCCATATGTGGGTCGATCGAGCAGTAATAGGAATAGTCCTTGAACACGACGGAGAATTTGTTCTCGGTGTCGAGCGCAGGCGATTTGAACAGCTTCGCTTCGCCGCTATCGACGATGCTGTGCGGCTCGTCGTCGCGGTTGATCCAGACCACTTCGGTGCAGACCGCGACGGTGAGTATCTTGGGTTCGAAGGCGAAATTGTCGATGACAATCCGATGCGGCGCCGTGGCGAGCTTCTCCACGGTGCGATTCGTCGCTGCCGCGCCATCGGATCAGGCCCGATCGCGCCGGTGCCGGCGAAAATTACGGCCCCCACCGATGACCAGAAGAGCTGCCGCGACGCGCGGTGAAGGCTGATGCTTCGACATTTTCTCCTCGGCCCTCAAGCGCCGAGTGTCGTATCGCTGATCGTCACCATCCCGGTTTCGCTGACGATGTCGATGCGACGTATGCCGAGCATGGATTTCAGCCGGGCGGTCGGCACTTTGAGCGGGCCGGCGCCGTGGCCCTCGTCAGGGCGGGCTGCGGGAAGGCGGTTGATCGGGCGGTCCGGAAGGAGACCGCGCCCTCGACCTTCTGCATCCCCTGATGGATGTGCCCATTGAGCACGGTGACGGAAGCAAAGCGTTTCAGATACGCGAGGGCTTGCGCGGCGTCATCGGCTCCCCAGCCCCATTGGGGATAGATCGACCACAGGAGCATATGGGCGAGGACGACGATAGGGGTGCTGGCGCTGCGGCCGCTCAGATCGTCGTCGAGCCATTCAAGCTGCTCCGCCCCGAGATAACCAGCCCGCCGGCCTCGAGGTTCAGCACGTTGACGAGCGCCACGAAATGCACGCCGCCCTGGTCGAAGCTGTACCATCCACGGCACCGATCCTCATGGAGCACGGCGGCCTCGTGCAACCCGTGTATGACGCAAGGGTTCAAGCGGCTTGCGGATGATGGATCGGCATGGTGCTCCGAGCGCCGAGCGCTGGCCGCACTTGTCTATGAACACAACAACCACCCGATCAATCTTTTCGTGTGGCCGGGTGCGGGCGACCGCGACGGGAACCCCAGCGGCTACAATCTGATCCATTGGATCCAGGATGGGATGGCGATCTCGGTCGTATCGGATTTCGGGAAGGTCGAACTCGGCGAATGCGTCCAGCTCTGGCGCGGCTTCCTAAGGCGGCGATGGGCGAAGGGCGACGAGCGCTGGAGGTGGCGGGAAGCAGCGTTGGGCCGCGCATTGACCAACCGGGGCGAGCGCATCGCTGTTGCCGGCCCCATCGGCCTTATTCTTTTCCAGGTGGGGCACTGCTGGACGGTATCGATGCAGATCTCCACCCGGATCTCGGCAGCGCTCTTGAAGGCTTCACCCGGGAACTCGACGCGAGCTTGAGCAGTATCGACGTGCCGAGCGATGTGACATAGCTATCGGCATCGACACCGCCTCCGGCCGAAGCACCGGCGTGGGCGTCGGCGTCAATTGGAATCTCGACGGCCGACAGGTCACGCGATGTGACCGACGCCTACCGGCCCGCCATCTCGCGGGCGGCGAGACGGCGGGCTATGGTGCGGTTCTCTATTCGACGGGGGGTACCGGGTGGGCCGCTTCGACCAGCGAAAGAGCCATGCCTCGGCTGCCGATCTCTCGCGCCGCGGCTTCGTCATCACCAGCCTGACCGCCGGGTTTGCGCTCGCGGTGCAGCCGGTCTCAGCCGAGACCGTCATCACCGACAGCGACGGCCTCGTCGCCGGAGAGGTGAAGATTCCCGTTACGGACGGTGAAATTCCCGCCTATCGCGCGAGGCGCGCCGAAGGCGGCCCCTTCCCGATCGTGATCGTCATCCACGAGATCTTCGGCGTGCACGAGCACATCAAGGATATCTGCCGCCGCCTTGGCAAGCTCGGCTATTTCGCCGTAGCGCCGGCGCTCTATGCGCGCCAGGGCGACCCCTCGACGATGTCCGACATCCCCACGATCATCAAGACGGTGGTCTCCAAGGTGCCGGACGCCGAGGTGCTCTCCGATATTGACGCCACCGTCGCCTGGGCGGACCAGCAGAAAGAGGCAAATACGCGCAAGCTCGGCGTCACCGGCTTTTGCTGGGGCGGCCGGCAGACTTGGCTTTATGCCATCCACAACCCGCATGTGAAGGCGGCGGTCGCCTGGTACGGTGCGCTGGCCGGCAATCCGGACCCGCTCCATCCCAGCACCGTGCTCGACGCGGTGCAGGATCTGAAGGTGCCCGTGCTGGGTCTTTATGGCGCCGCCGATCAAGGCATCCCGGTCGCCGATGTCGAGAAGCTGCGGGCCAAGCTCACGGCGCTGAAGAAGCCGGCCGAGATCGTGCTCTATCCCAATGCGCCGCACGGCTTCAACGCCGATTACCGATCGAGCTACCGGCCGGAAGCAGCGAAGGACGGCTGGGCGCGGATGCAGAAGTGGTTCAAGCAGCACGGAGTGGCCTGAAGCCGGCCGCTGGACCCACGATCCCGTCGGCTAATCCGCGTTGCCCTGGGTCGCGTCGCGGCGGAAGGGGTGACCGGGATAGACGCCGAGGATCCGGACCTCGCGCGAGAAGAAGCGCAGCTCCTCCAGCGCCAGCTTGAGCGGCCGGTCCTTGGGATGCGCCTCGACATCGGCATAGAACTGGGTAGCGGTGAAGCGCCCGCCCAGCATATAGCTTTCGAGCTTGGTCATGTTGACGCCGTTGGTGGCGAAGCCGCCCATCGCCTTGTAAAGCGCTGCCGGCACGTTGCGCACGCGGAAGACGAAGGTGGTGACGACGAGGCCGGCACCCCGTTTCGGCTGCTTGGGCTTGCGCGCCATGACCAGGAAGCGCGTCGTGTTGTGCTCGGCATCCTCGATGTTCTGCTTGAGCGAGACCAGGCCATAGATCTCTCCGGCCAGCGCCGAGGCGATCGCCGCTTCGCTGGGATCGCC
>JASHRZ010000256.1 GCA_030037055.1 Alphaproteobacteria bacterium | reverse complement strand
AATTCGGCACGGGCCGCGGGATCGCTGGGCGGTGTCGCGCAGCAGGCGAGCGCCAATGCACTGCTCAGGAGGACCAGCGCCGCTTTGCCACGGCTGACGGATAGGAACGGCCTCATGTTCTTGATGCCCCGAGCGTCGGGCGCGCGCCCAAGCGCGGCATGGTTGACAATGCGGCGACCGAATGCAACAGCAATTTTGACGATGCCTCCCGCCCCCGGCGCCCTGCTCTGAGAAAAACCGCGTCGAGATCGCAGTATGTGCCTAGCTTTGTTAACATTTCTTGGATGGCTGCTGCTCGCCGGCAGTGCCGCCGGATGCCTTTATCTGCTTTACGCGGGCTTGGCGACGCGCGGTTTTGCCGGCCGCGTGGCGGGGCGCTCTGCCCGGTCTCCCCCAGCGAGCCTGCTCAAACCGCTTTGCGGCGAGGATCCCGAGCTCTATGCGAATCTTGTCTCGTTTTGCCGCCAGGACTATCCGGCGTGGCAGATCGTTTTCGGTGTGCAGGATCCCGCCGATCCCGCGATTGCCGTGGTCCGGCGCCTCATCGCCGCGTTTCCCGACGCCGATTTGAAACTGGTGATCGAGGGCGGGCGGGACGGCGGCAACCTCAAGGTTGCCAATCTCCAGAACATGCTGCCGGCGGCGCGGCACGAGCTCATCGTCATCGCCGACAGCGACATGCGGGTCTCGCCGGACTATCTCGCCGCGGTGACGGCGCCGCTGCTCGATCCCGCGACCGGCCTGGTCACTTGCCTCTATCGTGGCGCGCCGGCGGGCGGCGTCTGGTCAAGGCTCGCCGCACTCCACGTCAACCACGGCTTTCTGCCGCAGGTACTGGTGGCGGAGAGGTTGGGGGCGACCGGCGGCTGCTTCGGCGCGACCATCGCGCTCAGCCGCAACACGCTGGCGGCCATCGGCGGCTTTGCCGCGATCGCCGATACGCTCGCCGATGACCACGCGCTCGGCGCCGCGGTCCGCCGCCTAGGCCGCAAGGTCGTGCTCTCGCCTTATATCGTTGACAACATCATCGCCGAGCCCGGCCTCGGCGCGTTGTTCCGGCACGAGCTGCGTTGGGCGCGCACCATCCGGGCGATTGCGCCCGCCGGTTTCCTCGCCTCGGTGGTGACGCAGCCCATGGTGCTGGCGCTGGCGGCGGTAGCGCTGGGCGGGCAGCCTGTGACGGCATCGGCGATGCTGCTCGCGGCACTCGCCTGCCGCAGCATAATGGTGCGGATGGTCGACGGCGCGCTCAAGCTGCCGCCGACGCCGCTCTGGCTGCTGCCCGGGCGCGATCTGTTGTCGTTCGCGGTTTTTGTCGCTAGTTTCTTCACGCGCAGGGTTGCCTGGCGCGATCGAACCTTCCGCATCGGCCGCAACGGCCGGTTGATCCTGGACGGAGATAGGCCGGCATGATGAAGACCTTGTTCCTGCACCCGCCGTCATATGAGGGGTTCGACGGCGGCGCCGGATCGCGCTACCAGGCGCGGCGCGAGATTCGCTCGTTCTGGTACCCGACCTGGCTCGCCCAGCCCGCCGCTCTGGTGCCCGAGAGCCGTCTCATCGACGCGCCGCCAGCGCGGATATCGCTCAATCATCTGTTGCCGCTCGTGCGCGAGTACGAGCTTGCGGTGCTGCATACCTCGACCCCGTCCTTCGCCTCGGACGTCAAGGTCGCCGAGGCGTTGCGCGACGCGAACCCGAACCTCAAGCTTGGCTTCGTCGGTGCGCGCGTGGCGGTGCAGCCCGAAGAGAGCCTGAAAGCATCGGCCGCTATCGACTTCGTCGCCCGCAACGAGTTCGACTTCACGGTCAAGGAGGTGGCGGAGGGAAGGCGGTTCGCCGACATCGACGGCCTCAGCTATCGCGACGCTGCGGGCGGGATCGCCCACAACCGCGAGCGCGCCATCCTCGAGGACATGGACCGGCTGCCCTTCGTCATCGAGGTCTACAGGCGCGACCTCAAGATCGAGAACTATTTCATCGGCTATCTCAGGCATCCCTATGTCTCGCTCTATACCGGCCGCGGCTGCAAGTCACGCTGCACCTTCTGCCTCTGGCCGCAGACGATAGGCGGGCATCGCTATCGCGTGCGCAGCGTCGCGCATGTTGTGGAGGAGATCCATCTTGCCAAGCACTATTTCCCGCAGGTGAAGGAGTTCTTCTTCGACGACGACACCTTCACCGACAATCTGCCGCGCGCCGAGGCGATCGCCCGCGAGCTTGGCAAGCTCGGCGTCACCTGGTCGTGCAACGCCAAGGCCAACGTGCCGCGCGACACGCTAAAGGTGCTGCGCGACAACGGTTTGCGGCTGCTGCTGGTCGGCTACGAGAGTGGCAATCAGCAGATCCTGCACAACATCAAGAAGGGCATGCTGGTCGACGTGGCGCGCCGCTTCACCAAGGACTGCCACGAGCTCGGCGTCACCATCCACGGCACCTTCATCCTCGGGCTGCCGGGCGAGACCCAGGCGACGATCGAGGAGACGATCCGCTTCGCCAACGAGATCAACCCGCATACCATCCAGGTCTCGCTCGCCGCGCCTTACCCCGGCACCTTCCTGCACAGGCAAGCGGTGGAGAACGGCTGGTTCGATGCCGATTACGCCGAGCTCGTCGACGAGCACGGCATCCAGATCGCACCGCTGCACTATCCGCACCTCTCGCACGAGGAAATCTTCGAGTCGGTCGAGCTGTTCTACAAGCGCTTCTACTTCCGCGCCGGCAAGATCGCATCCATCGTCGGCGAGATGGTGCGCAGCCCCGA
>JASHRZ010000255.1 GCA_030037055.1 Alphaproteobacteria bacterium | reverse complement strand
GACGCCACCGCCGGCGGGCCGCTTGGCCATGACGAGACGCGCGGGCATCTGCGCAACATCGAGATCTATCTGGCCCGGCTCGCCGAGGACGTGGCGCAAGGACGCGGCGAGGCGACGCAGGAGATCCGCAGCGAGATCCGGCTCCTCGCCCGCACCATCGCCGCGCTCGCCGAGGAGTCGGAGCGCTCTTAGCTTTTTCAGGACTGACCCACCATGGCGATTTCCTCGCGCCGCCAACGCCGTCTCAGCATCAACATCTGGCCGGGCTTCGTCGATGCGCTGACGCAGCTCGTCATGGTCATCATCTTCGTGCTGCTGGTGTTCACGGCCGGCCAGTTCTATCTGACGGATGCGCTCACCGGCCGCGACGCCGAGGTGCGCGACCTCCGGCTGAAGATCCAGCAGCTCGCCGACATGCTGGCGCTGGACGAAAAGGCAAATACCGATCTGCGCAGCACTGTGGCGCAGCTCTCGAGCCAGCTGCAATCGGTCAACGCCGAGCGCGACGCGCTCACCAACCGCATTGCCGAGCTTACCAACCAAGCCGACGATGCCACCGCCGCCGCGCGCAACGGCGCTGCCCAGCTGCAGGCGCGGCTCAGCGCGGCACAGCAGCAGGTGGCCGAGCGCGACGCCAGGCTCGCCGAGGCGCAGACCACCATCGACCAGCTCAACCAGCAGATCCTGGCCCTGCGCCAGCAGCTGCAGCAGATCGCCGCAGCGCTCGACGCGTCGGAGGCCAAGAGTAAGGAGCAGCAGGTCCAGATCGCCGAGCTCGGCAAGCGCCTCAACGCCGCCCTCGCCAGCAAGGTCGAGGAGCTGGCGCGCTACCGCTCGGAGTTCTTCGGCCGGCTGCGCGAGGTGCTGGGCGATCGGCCGGACATCCGCATCGTCGGCGACCGCTTCGTCTTCCAGTCGGAGGTGCTGTTCCCGCTGGCCAGCGCCGAGCTCTCCGAGGACGCCAAGCAACAGCTGCTGCCGGTGGCGCAGGCGCTCAGGGACATCTCGGCCAAGATCCCAACCGACATCAACTGGGTGCTGCGCGTCGATGGCCATACCGACAAACGGCCGATCGCAACGGCGCAGTTCCCTTCGAACTGGGAGCTGTCGACGGCGCGCGCCATCTCGGTGGTACGCTTCTTCATCGACCAGGGCATCCCCGCCACCCGGCTGGTGGCGGCGGGGTTCGGCGAGTTCCAGCCGCTCGACACCGGCAATGACGAAGCCGCCTTCCGCCGCAATCGGCGCATCGAGCTGAAGCTGACAGAACGGTAATTCCCTCGACGAGCGCTGCTGCACGGGAGCAAACGGAGAAGCCGCGGAGCAGAGCCCCGCGGCTTCATCTCGATCTCGGATATCGCCGCCGCGACGCTCCCGCCGGGAGCGTCGCGGCGGCGAGACCGATCTACTTCTTCTTTGCCTTCTTGCGCCTGGCGGCTTTCTTCCGCTTCGGCGCCTTCTTGGCCGCGCCCTTTGAGACTGCAGCCTTGGCACGTCTACGTCTTGCTTTCATGAGATCAAACCCCCTGTGCCGACGAAACGCCCGCGATTCTATGAAAGTCGCCACCGAAAGTCGAATGGAATTGCGCAAAAACCGGGGTAGAGAGGGTTTTTTTGCGTGAAACCATGCGAAAACGGAGTCGCCGCGCACATTTCGCGCGACTTTCACCCCTGTTTCCCGACGAATCGCCGGCGCCGCGGAGTTGCGCGACGCGATTGGCTCCGGTATAAAGCCGCAACTTTTCCGGAGCGGAACGATGAAAGAGGGCATTCATCCGGACTATCACGAGATCACCGTGGTGATGACCGACGGCACGAGCTACAAGACGCGCTCGACCTACGGCAAGCCCGGCGACACGCTGCGGCTGGAGATCGACTCCAAATCGCACCCCGCCTGGACCGGCGGCCAGCAGCGGCTGGTCGACAGCGGCGGTCAGCTCGCGCGCTTCAACAAACGCTTCGGCGGCATCGGCCTCAAGAAGTAAGACGGCGCGCCAGGGCCGCCGCGGCATTCTCCCGACGATCGGAATTAGACGAGCTGGCGGCGCGCCAGCTCGTCCAGTCGCGCCACCCGCACATAGAGCCGCCGGCTGCGGTCGAGCAGGCGCGCAAGGCGCCGCGGCACCGCCGGCGCCGCGCACTCCTCGCCCTCCATGCAGATGCCGAGCTCGGCGAGCGCGCCGTGATCGCCGAGCGCGTCGCGCTGACTGATCTCGCCGGCGAAGACCGCGCGCTGCGCCAGCAGCCAGGCCATGATCTGCGTCAGCCGTGCGGTGAGCCGCATTGTCTCGCAGCACAAGCGCAGCCGCTCCAGCGGCGGCAGCACCTGCCGATCGATCGGCTCGCGATGGGCGAGGTAGTCGCGCGCCTCGATCAGTAGGTCCATCGCCTCGCCATAGGTCTTGCCGAAAAATGCGGTTTCCTGCACGTCCTGGCCCTTCGCTCGCGCCCTCTTGTCTCTACCATCCCCGCCGCGCCAGCACCAGCGCAGTGCGCGCCGTTAACCTTAATCGGCTTCGCCCCTCTTGAACGCCAGGGGCCAATACCTATCTCGATACCGTCGGACGCCGTCCAGCGGGTCCGGCTTTCCCCGACGCTCGGCTCTTACGGCGGGCGCGGGGGGAACCCATGTTGCTCATTGGAGGATATGGTCATGGACACGCTCGATTTCTCACCGCTCTTCCGTTCCAGCATCGGCTTCGACCGTCTGATCCAGCTCGCCGACACAGCGACGCGGCTCGACAGCGGCAATGGGTACCCGCCCTACAATATCGAGAGCACCGGCGAGAACGCCTATCGCCTCACCGTGGCGGTGGCCGGCTTCGCCGCCGATGACCTCGACATCACCGTGCGGGAGAACGCATTGCTGCTCACCGGCAAGTCGAAGCGCGAGGAGGAGAGCAAGCGGTATCTCCATCGCGGCATCGCCCGGCGCGCCTTCGAGCGCCGCTTCCAGCTCGCCGACCACATCAAGGTCGTTGGCGCCAGCCTCGACAACGGGCTGCTGCACGTCGATCTCGCGCGCGAGATCCCCGAGGCGATGAAGCCGCGCAAGATCGAAATTTCCAAGGGCGGCGGCGCGACGGTGATCGACCAGAAGGCGGCTTAAGCCGCAATGCATAAGGGCGGCTCGCACGAGCCGCCCTTTTCTTTTGCGAAGGGAGCCTGACGCGAGCCGTGTGGCTCTCGCGCTGACAACCCGTTCGGTCGCTCTGCGATCGATCCCTCTGAGGCCGAGCGCGGAGCGGTCGGCCGGGTTGTCCGCAAGCGCCGGCGCCGCCGACGCTGAGCGCTCGCATTAATGCTTCAGCCGGCCCACGGCGTTGGAGAGGATGAGATAAAGCTTGCCGACATCCGCGGTGACGAAGGTGGCGCCGAGCACGTCCATGTGGTCGCATTCGCGCGCCTGGGCGAGCAAAGTCTCGAACTGATTGAGGTAGCGCAGCACGTAGTCGCGGAAGCCCGGATCCTCCTCGAACTTCTTCTTGATCAGCGAGCCTGCGTTCTTCTCCTGCATCTGCAGCAGCTGGCGGGTGAAGATGCCGCGGTCGCCGGCATGGAAGCGCTTCCACACCGAATCCGGAATGCTCTGGTCGAGCACGCGGTTGAGGTCGACGGCGATCGACTGCAAGGTTTCGATGATGAAGGTCGCAGCCTTGAGGAAGGTATCCTGCTGCGTCTGGATCGCCGCCTCGCGCACCCGCTGGGCCTCGCTCGCGGCGTCGCTCGCCGCCTTGAGCAAGCTCTCGGTCTGCGTCTCGAACAGCGCCGCCGCGTCTTTGGCCTTGACGCCGGCGCGGTCGGCGGCGGCGATGAGGTCGCCGGAATGGCGGCGGAAGGTGTCGGCGATGTCGCGCAGCCGCTCCACCGCCTTGTCGGTGGCGCCGTTGAGCTCCGTCGTCTGCTCGCGCAGCGCGTTGCGCACATCGCCGAGCTGGCTGCCGGTATGCTCGGCCGCGGCGGCGAGATCGCGCAGCTGGCGGCGCAGCGCTTCATTCACCTGCTCGCCCTTGTTCGCCGCAGCCTCGGACGCCACGGTCAGGTTGTGCGCCTGATTGCGTGCGGCTTCGCTCAGCTCCTGCAGCCGGTTGGCGACGAGATCGCCGGCGCCGGTCACCGCGGCGGCGCGCTCGTTGACATGCTCGCTCGCATCCTGCAGCCGCGTCGCGACGCGGTCGGCAGTGGCGGCGAGGTCCTGCGCCTGCTGGCGAAAGAAGGCGCTGGCGTCGCGCAGCTTGACGCCCGCGGCGTCGCTGGTGGCGGCCACCTGTTGGCTGCGCTCGGTGAAGCGGTCGCCGAGCTCGCTGAGCCTGGACGCGGCGCGCTCGGTGACCTCCTGCACCTCGCCCGCACGCTGGCGCAGCAGGTCGCCGCTCTGGGCGAGCCGCAATCCCGCCGCCTCGCTCGCCTGGGCCACGGCGCGCGTCTGCTCGGCGAGAAACTGGCCGATCTCCTCGATCCTGCCGCGGGCGCGGTCGCTCGCCTGCGTCACCTCGCCGGAGCCGGCCTGCAGCGTCTCGTTGATCGAGGCGGTGAGCGAGGAGAGTTTGTCGGCGACGGCGTGCAGCTCGCGCACTTGGCGCTGCATCACCACCGCCATCGCCTCGGCCTGCGTGCCCGCTTCGGTGGCGGACTCGCGCAGCACGCGTGAATGCTCGCGGAACGCGTCGCCTACTTGAGCCGAGCGCTGGACCACCGCCTCGGACGCACGCCCGAGTTCCTGCGTCTGCTGCTGAAGCGCGCTGCGGATCTCGCCGACCTGCGCGGCGACTGCGTTGCGCGCGGCATTGAGCCGGCCGAGCTGCTGGGTGAAGGCGTCGTGCAGCTGCGCCACCTGCGCCACCGCCGCCTCGGTGCCCTCCTTGACCTGGTCCATGTGCTGGCCGAGCGTTTCGCCGACGGCGGCGAGCGCTGCGCTCGCCTCGGCCGAGGCGCCGGCGAGGCGATCGGCCTGCTGATCGAAGGTCTCGCCGGCGCGGCGCATCTTCGCCGCCGCCTGATCGGCGATCGCCTGCAAATCGCTCGCCTGGCCGCGCAGCCCGCCTGCGGCCTCGCCGACCTTGGTCGCCGCCTGATCGGCCGAGCCGGTGAGAGCTTCGCCGCTCTCGCGGAAGCCGTCGACGGCCTGGCGCACCGTGGCGAGGGTGCCCTGCACGACGGCTGAAATGTCCTGGCTGCGCTGACGCAGCGATTCACCCACGGCCTGGACGCGCACCGCCGATTGCTCGGATGCGGCGAGCAGCTCGCGCGCCTGCTGGCGCAGCGCCTCGCTCACCTCCTCGACGCGCGCGCTGGCGTTGCGCGCCGCGGCGGCAAGATGCTCCGCATTGCCGCCGAAGATCTCGCCGCCCTCCTTGACGCGCGCCAGCGCTTCGGCGGCGGCGTTGCGCAGCGCCTGCGCCTGGCGTGCAAAAGTGCTGCCCAGCAGCTCCGCCTGGCTCACGCTCTGCTCGGTATGGCGTGTCAGGTCGGCGGCATAGTTGCGGAAGGTGGTGGCGAGCACCTCGGCCTGCGCCGCGGCCTTGTCGGACGCGACGAGCAGCGCCTCGGTCTCGTCGTGAAGCGCCTCGGCGCCGCGCCGCGCCGAGGCGCCGATCTGCGTCGCCGAGGCGTCGAGCCGCGCCGAGACCTGGCCTAGAGCCTGCTCGATCGCGTCGCCCTGCTCGGCCAGGCGTTCGCTCGCCGCGCTGGTGCTGCGCGCCACCATCGCCTCGAAGGCGCCGATTTCGGCGGCGACGCGGTCGGCGGCGGCGCCGGCCTCGCGCGTCAACCGGTCGCTGACGCGGCCGAGCTCCTGCGCGGTGCGGTCGGCGGCGCGCTCGAACGCGTCGATGACGCTCGCCTGCAACTCGCTGGCGCGACCGGCGATGCGGTCGCCGCTGGCGGCGAAGGCGCGCTCGACCACGGTCTCCACCACCGCCACCTGCCCAGCCAGCCGCTCGGTCGCGGCGGCAAGATCGCGGCCGGCAGATTTCTCGATCTGGGCGGCATGCCCGCCGATCGCCGCTGCCAGGCGCTCGATCGTGCCCGTCGCGGCCTCAAGCCCGCCGCGGCTGCGCTCGGCACGCTCGGCTGCGCTGTTCACCGCGGCGAGGACATCGGCCATGCGGACGCCGAGACCGCTTGCCGTCTGCTCCAGCCGGCCGGCCGCGCCGCCCACCGTGGCGGCAAGCTCCTCGGCCTGCCGATGCAGCGTCTCGCCGGCGGTGCGGACGCGCACTTCGGCCTGCTCGGAGGGGAATGCGAAGGCGTCGACGCGCTCGGCCAAGTGCGCGGCGGCGGCGGCAAGCTCGGCGGCGCGGCGGCGGAAGGTGGTGACCACCCACAGGAAGGCAAGCGGCAGCGTGACGCCGAGCACGGCGATGGCGATCTCGTTCGGCAGCATCGTCGCCAGGACGTCCCAGCCGACCTGCGTATGGATGTAGATGGCACAAGCCGCAAGCCAGACCGCCGACAGCACCGGCCCGGACA
>JASHRZ010000254.1 GCA_030037055.1 Alphaproteobacteria bacterium | reverse complement strand
GCGCCTTGGCCTGCCGGAGGTGAAGCTCGGCCTCCTGCCCGGCGCCGGCGGCACGCAGCGCCTGCCGCGCGTCGTCGGGCTGCCGCTGGCGCTCGACATGATCACCGGCGGCGAGCCGATCGGCGCGAAACAGGCGCGCGATACCGGCCTCGTCGACGAGATCGCCGCCGACGGGCTGCGTGCGGCGGCCGTGGCTTTCGCCGAGAAGGCGGTGCGCGAGCGCCTGCCGTTGAAGCGCATCCGCGACAGGAGCGACAAGCTCGCCGTGGCCGAACCCGATTTCTTCAAGAACTACCGCAGCGCGCTGGCCCGGCGCAAACGGGGCCTCGAGGCGCCGCAGGCCTGCGTCGACGCGGTCGAGGCGGCGGCGACGCTGCCGTTCGATCAGGGGCTGCAGCGCGAGCGCGAGCTCTTCGTCAAGCTGCTCAGCGGCGAGCAGTCGAAGGCGCAACGTTATTTCTTCTTCGCCGAGCGTGAGGCCAACAAGATCCCCGACGTCCCCGCCGACACGCCGGTGAAACCGATCCGCCGGGCGGCGGTGCTCGGCGCCGGCACCATGGGCGGCGGCATCGCCATGAACTTCGCCAATGTGGGCATTCCCGTCCCCGTGGTTGAGGTGAACGCGGCGGCGCTCGAACGCGGCCTCGGCGTCGTGCGCAAGAACTACGAGATCAGCGCCGGCCGCGGCGGCATGGCGAAGGAGGATATCGACAAGCGCATGGCGCTGATCAAGGGTTCGGTCTCCTATGAGGATATCGCCGACGCCGATCTCGTCATCGAGGCGGTTTTCGAGGACATGGCGCTCAAGAAAGAGATCTTCGCCACGCTCGACCGCATCGCCAAGCCCGACGCCATTCTGGCGACCAATACCTCGACGCTCGACGTCAACGCCATCGCCCGCGCCACCCGCCGGCCGGAGAGCGTCATCGGCCTGCATTTCTTCAGCCCGGCCAATGTCATGCGGCTGCTGGAGATCGTCCGCGGCGCCGCCACGGCGAAGCCGGTGATCGCCTCCGCCATGGCGCTCGCCAAGACCATCCGCAAGGTGCCGGTGCTGGTCGGCGTTTGCGACGGCTTCGTCGGCAACCGCATGCTGGCCCAGCGCGGCCGCGAGGCCGAGCGGCTGCTGATCCAAGGGGCGCTGCCGCATCAGGTGGACAAGGTGCTGACCGATTTCGGCTTTCCCATGGGGCCGTTCGCTATGGGCGATCTCGCCGGCCTCGACGTCGGCTGGCGCGTGCGCCAGGCGCGCGGCACCAAGGCGCCGATCGCCGATGCGCTCTACGAGGCGGGGCGACTCGGCCAGAAGACCAGCGCCGGCTATTACCATTACGAGCCCGGCAGCCGCGCGCCGGTGCCCGATCCTGAGGTCGAGCGCATCATCCTCGACGTTTCCAAGGCGCTCGGCGTCGAGCGCAAGCCGATCTCCGAGACGGAAATGCTGGAGCGGCTGGTCTATCCCATGGTCAACGAAGGCGCCAAGATCCTGGACGAAGGCATTGCGATGCGGCCGGGCGACATCGACGTCATCTGGATTTACGGCTATGGCTGGCCGATCTACCGCGGGGGGCCCATGCATTACGCCGACGGCATCGGCCTCGACAAGATCGCCGCCCGCCTCGCCGAGTTCGCCCGGCGCTTCAGCGAGCCTGCGCTCCAGCCGGCGCCGCTGCTGCGGCGGCTTGCCGAGGCCGGACGCGGCTTTGCCGAATGGCGCGAGCCGCCGCGGACGGCGTCCTGAGCGGCGGCGACTGACCGACCTGCCCCGCCGCCGGTTTCCCGGTACGGCAAGTGCTCGCCTGCATTGCGCTGCGGCAAAAAGACACCTTGCGGCCGGGCACTTGAAACGCCGGCGCGCCCTATCACATGGGGGCCGATGAGGGAAGTTCGATCCATGCGGCGGCTTGTCAGTATGCTTTTCGTGCTTGTCCTGGCGGTCGCGCTCGGCCCGGCCCAGGGGCGCGCCGCGTCCGGTCCAGAGGATACGCTCAGGGGCTTCTACGCCGTCCTTCTCGACGCCATGCAGCGCGGCCCCGATCTCGGGCAGAAAGGGCGCTACGACGCGCTCGGCCCGGCCATCCACCGCAACTTCGATCTCGCCGCCATGGCGCGCCTGGCCGTGGGTCCTTCCTGGAGCGGGCTTTCCCCCGTGCAGCAGCGCAGCCTGACCGAGGCCTTCGCGCGCTACACCATCGCCACCTATGCCGACCGCTTCGACGCCTATTCGGGCGAGAAGTTCGAGGTAACGGGAGCGCAGGCGGCGTCCTTCGGCACACTCGTTCAAAGCCGCATCGTCAAGTCGAGCGGCGAGCCCGTCCGCATCGACTACCTGATGCGCCTTAACGGGAACGATTGGCAGATCGCCGACGTTTATTTAGCCGGCACCGTGAGCCAGATGGCGACGTTGCGCGCGCAATTCTCCGCGGTCTTGGCGCGCCAGGGCGTCGACGGGCTGGTGGAGATGCTGAACCGCAAAGCGGAGCTGCTGGTGGCGCGCTCGGCCAGCTCCTAGCGCCGCGTTCCTGACAGGGGATCCATGCCATGCGCCTCGCCAGCCTTTTGCCCGTCCTCGGTTTCGCGATCACGCTCGCCGCGGCGCCCATTGCGGCGCCGGCGGCGGACGATGCCGGCGGCTTCATCGCCGCGACTGCCGACGCCGTGCTGAGCCTTGCGCGCGACAAGAGCCTCTCGCAGGAGGCGTTCAAGCAGCGCCTGCGCGTCATCGCCGAGCAGAATTTCGACACGCCGCGCATCGCCCAGTTCGTCCTTGGCCGCTATTGGCGCAGCGCGA
>JASHRZ010000253.1 GCA_030037055.1 Alphaproteobacteria bacterium | reverse complement strand
TTGGCGCGCTCGGCGGCGCGCGCGACCGCCTCTTTGGGGGTGCGCGAGCCGGTGGCGGCCTCGGCGACCATGTCGACCAGGACGAAATCGCCCATCACCGCCGCCGAGGCGGCGCCGAGCGTGCCGGAGTAGCCGTTGTCGAGCGCGCCCTTGAGCACGTCGCGGAAGGGCGTGTTCTTGGGATCCGAGGTCCAGATGGGATTGTCCTCATAGGCCCTGAGCGGCTGGGTGATGTAGCCGTTCGAGGCCTGCTGCCACGGCTCGTACTGCTCCTTCTCCCACATGAAGCGCAGATATTCCCTCACCGCGTTGGGATATTTGGTGAATTTGAACGCGTAGGCCTGCAGCATGAGATGCTGCTCGGTGCGCCGGCCGACCGGGCCGATCGGCCATTGCTTGGCGTGGTCCATGTCCTTGGCGATCGCCAGCTGCGCCTCGTCCTTCGAGTTCTTCGCCACGGTATAGATCGAGATGCCGTTGCCGGTGAGGCTGATGTCGCCGGCGAGGAAGGCTTTATTGTTGCTGGGATCCTGCCAGGAGAGCGTGCCGGGGATGAAGGTCTCGTAGAGCTGCTTGGCGTATTCCAAGGCCGCGATGGTCTCGGGCGAGTCGATCACGACGTTATTGTTGTCGTCGACCATCTTGCCGCCATGCGACCATACCAGCCAATGCGTCCAGGCATTGGCATCGCCCGTGGCATGGCCGAGCGCGAAGCCCGGCGGGGTGCCGTTCTTCGCGAGGTTCCGGCAGAGCGTGAGGAAATCCGCCGAGGTCGTCGGGAACTCCTCGAATCCCGCCTTCTTCATATGGCTGATGCGATAATTGAGGCAGGCTCCCGGCCCGCCTTGCGGCAACGCGATCCATTTGTCGCCGCGCACGCCGTAGCGCCGGCAAACCTCGTACCAGCCGCCGTATTTGGCGCCGAGATAATCGGCGAGATCGGTCATGTCCAGGAGCTTGTCCGGAAATTTGTGCGGGTCGTCGTTGGTGCCGATGATGAGATCGGGACCGGCGCCGACATTGGCGGCGACCGCCGCCTTCGGCCGAATGTCCTCCCAGCTCTCGGTATCGACGCGGACCTGGATGCCGGTCTGCTGCGTGAATTTCTTCGTCGTCTCCATCCAGTTGTCGATGTCGCCCTGAACGAACTGTTTCCAGCGCAGCGCGCGCAACGACGCATCCTTTTCGGGCTGTCCCTTCCAGGCTGGCTCGCTTCGAGCCCCGCCTGCGGACATCAGGCCCGTCCCCGCCGCTGCGGTGACCGCGACCCCGGCCTTGAGGAAGTCTCGTCTGCTGACGTCGGTCATAAGCCGTCTCTCCCTGGTGTCGCGGGATGGCTCCCGCTGCCTCAGTCTAATTTTTTGCCGCTTTGCGCGTCAAACAAGTGGATGGCCTCGAGCCGCGGCTGCAGCTGGATGGTCTCGCCCGGGCGGAAATCGTGGCGCTCGCCGAAAACGGCGCAGAGCTGCGTCCCCGCCAGCTCGGCATAGACGAAGGTGTCCGCGCCGGTCGGCTCGACCACCCGCACGGTGGCCGGCACGCCGCCCGCGCCGCCGACGATATCGAGATGCTCGGGCCTGGCGCCATAGACGACCTGCTGCCCGTCGCGCCCGCCGATTTTGCGCGGCGCCGGGAGCCTGACGCCGGCCGGCGTCGCCACCCAGGTCTCGCCGCCGTCGCGCCGCAAGAAGCCCGGGATGAAATTCATCGCCGGCGAGCCGATGAAGCCGGCGACGAAGAGGTTGGCGGGGCGATCGTAGAGTTCGAGCGCCGTGCCAATCTGCTCGACCTTGCCGTCATGCATGACGACGATGCGGTCGGCCATGGTCATGGCCTCGACCTGGTCGTGCGTCACATAGACCGAGGTGGTGCGCAGCCGCTGATGCAGCGTCTTGATCTCGGTGCGCATTTGCACGCGCAGCTTGGCGTCGAGGTTGGAGAGCGGCTCGTCGAAGAGAAAGACTTGCGGGTCGCGCACGATGGCGCGGCCCATCGCGACACGCTGGCGCTGGCCGCCGGAGAGCTGCCGCGGATAGCGCTCGAGGAGCTCGCGCAGCCCCAGGATCTCCGCCGCCTTACTGACGCGCGCGTCGATCACCGCTTGCTCCGCGCGGCGCAGCTTCAGGCTGAAGGCCATGTTGTCGCGCACCGTCATATGCGGGTAGAGCGCATAGTTCTGGAACACCATGGCGATGTCGCGCTCCTTCGGCGGAAGCTGGTTCACCACCCGGCCGCCGATGGCGATCTCCCCGCCGGTGATGTGCTCGAGCCCGGCGATCATCCGCAGCAGGGTCGTCTTGCCGCAGCCGGACGGCCCCACCAGCACGACGAACTCCTCATCGCCGATATCGATCGAAACGCCGTGGATCACATCCACCGGCCCGAAGGATTTCCGCACCGCGCGGATCTCGACCGACGCCATTGCCCTTCCTCCTCGCACCGGGCGGTCTTCAGCGCCGTCCGCGCCGCCCGCAGCATGGCGGGCGGGCCGGATATTGCAAGCGCCGCGAGCGTGCCGGGCGCAGCGAGGCCGCGCTCAATGCGATTCGCGCGCCACCTTGGCGCCGCTCTTGCCGACCAGGAAGTCAAGATCGGCGCCCAGATGGGCCTGCATGACGTGGTCGACATAGAGCTTCGCGTAGCCGCGGTCGTAGGCATCGGGGGCCGGTCTCCACGCCTGCCGGCGCTTTGCCATCTCCGCCTCGGCGATGTCGAGATTGAGGCGCCGCTTCTCGACATCGAGCTCGATCACGTCGCCGTCGCGTACCAGAGCCAGGGGCCCGCCCTCGGCCGCCTCGGGTGAGACGTGGAGCACCACCGTGCCGTAGGCGGTGCCGCTCATGCGCGCGTCGGAGATGCGCACGAGGTCGCTGACGCCGCGCTTCAGCAGCTTCTTTGGGATCGGCAGGTTGCCGACCTCGGGGAAGCCGGGATAGCCCTTTGGGCCGGCGCCC
>JASHRZ010000252.1 GCA_030037055.1 Alphaproteobacteria bacterium | reverse complement strand
CGGCCGACGGCGCCATCACCGTCCTGGGCCACGGGCTGGTGCGCCGCTTCGGCGGCATCCTTGCCGTCTCCGGCCTCGACATCGAGCTCCGGCGCGGCCGCATCACCGGCCTCATCGGCCCCAACGGCGCCGGCAAGACCACCGCTTTCAACCTGCTCACCGGCTTCCTCCAGCCGGACGAGGGCGGCGTGCGGCTCGGCGACTCCGCGCTCGCGGGGCTTCGGCCGCACCAGATCGTGCGCCGCGGCATGGCGCGCTCCTTCCAGGACCTGAAGCTCTTCGCGCGCATGACCGTCCTCGACAATGTGATGGTGGCGCTGCCGCGGCAGAAGGGCGACAACCTGCTCCATGTCTATTTCGCGCCCTGGACCGTCGCTGCGGAGGAGCGGGAGAACCGCGCCCGCGCGCGCGCCATCCTCGACTTCGTCGGACTCGCCGGCAAGGAAGGCGAGGCGGCGGAGAGCCTGTCCTATGCCGAGGAGAAGCTGCTGGCGATCGCGCGGCTGGTCGCCACCGGTGCGGAGGTGCTCCTGTTCGACGAGCCGCTCTCCGGGCTTGCCCCCGATACGCTCGAGGCGATCTTTCCGATCGTCAAGCGGCTCGCCGCCGCCGGCAAGACGATCTGCATCATCGAGCACAATCTCGACGTCATTCGCGGGCTCTGCGACACGGCGGTGTTTCTCGACGAGGGCCGCAAGCTCTCCGAGGACGCGCCCGAGCGCCTCATCGCCGACCCTGCGCTCGCCGCGCGGTATTTCGGATGAGCGCGCTGCTCGCCGCCGCCGGCATCGTCGCCGGCTACGGCAAGAAGGAGATCGTGCGCGGCGTCGACCTCGCCGTCGCCGAGGGGGAGGTCCTGCTGCTGCTGGGCCATAACGGCGCCGGCAAGACGACCTTGATGCGCGCGCTGTTCGGCCTGCTGCCGCCGCGCGCCGGCCGGGTCGGCTTCGCCGGACGCGACATCACCGGCCGCAACCCCGCCGACAACGTCGCCGACGGCCTCGCCTTCATTCCGCAGGGCCATGGCATCTTCCCCGCCTTGAGCGTGCGCGACAACCTCGAGCTCGGCGCCTTCGCGCTCAAGAAGCGGCATACGCTCGGCGAGCGGCTCGACACCGTCTTCGCGCTCTTTCCCGTACTCGCCGAACGCCGCGGCCAGATCGGCGGCACGCTGTCGGGCGGCCAGCAGCAGATGCTCGCCATCGCCATGGCGCTGATGCACGCGCCGCGCCTCGTCATCCTCGACGAGCCCTCGATCGGGCTCGCGCCCAATCTCGTCGACAAGGTGATGCAGGCGGTGCGCGAGGTGAACCGGCGCTTCGGCACCACCATCCTGATGGTCGAACAGAACCTGCGTTACAGCCTGCCGATCGCCGACCGCGTGGTCGTGCTCAAGACCGGCCTCAAGATCTATGACGGCCCGCCGGAGCCATTGCACGACCGCGTCGCGCTGATGAAGCTCTTCTGAGGGAGGATGCGAGGCTGTTTCCGGCCTCCTACTCCATCGCCGCATGCGCGGCGGCGGCCGGACGGGCGCGGCGCAGCAGCGCCAGCAGCGGGATCGCCGAGAGCGTGATCAGCATCATGAACTTGTAATCGTCGACATAGGCGACCATCGCCGCCTGGCGGGTCACTTCCTGATTGAGCGCCGCCAGCCCCGCCGCGCTGTGGAGGTTCCAAAGCCGCTGCGCCATCGGCAGAGCGAGGCCGGGGGCAAACGGCGTCAACTGCGCGGCAAGCACCGAGTGGATGGTCTGGGTCATCCGATCCTGCAGCGTCTCGACGAGCGAGATGCCGATGCTGCCGCCGATGTTGCGCACCAGGCTGAAGATGCCGGCCGCCTCGGCGCGCAAGGCGCTGTCCAGCGTGGCGAAGGCGACGGTGCTGAGCGGCACGAAGAGGAAGCCCAGGCCCACGCCCTGGATGACCCCCGCCCAGACGATCGGCCAGCGATCCATGTCCAGCGAATAGCCAGTCATGAGATGGAGCGAAAAGGTGGTGACCGCGAGGCCGAACAGCAGGAGCAGCCTGACGTCGACGCGGTTGATCAGCCGGCCGACGGCGAGCATGGCGATCATGGTGCCGACGCCGCGCGGCATCATGACCAGGCCCGCGGTGGTCACGGGATAGTCCATGAGATCCTGCAGCATCGGCGGCAGCAAGGCGAGCGTGGCATAAAGGATGATGCCGACGACAAAGACGAGGATGCAGCTGCCGAGAAAATTGCGGTCTCTCAGCAGGGACGGATCGAGGAAGGGGCGATCGGCGACCCCGCCCCACATCGCGAACATCCAGAAGCCGCAGACCGCCAGCGCGCCCTCGATCATGATCTCGAGCGAGCCGAACCAGTCGTTCTGCTCGCCGCGGTCGAGCATGATCTGCAAGGCTCCGACGCCGAGGCTCAGGAGCGCGAAGCCGAGGAAATCGAAGCGTTGGCCGCGGTCGGCCTTCGTGTCGCGAACGAAGGCGAGAATGCCGAGAAATGCCATGATGCCGACCGGCAGGTTGATGTAGAAGACCCAGCGCCAATCGTAGTTGAAGGTGAGCCAGCCGCCGAGCGTCGGCCCCAGAATGGGCCCGACCATGATGCCGGCGCCCCAAATCGCCATCGCCTGGCCCTGCTTCTCGCGCGGGTTAATGTCGAGCAGCACCGATTGCGACAACGGCACCAGCGCCGCGCCGAACACGCCTTGCAGCAAACGGAACACCACCATCGCGCCAAGGCTGCGGGCGCCGCCGCACAGCATTGAGGCCAGGGTGAAGCCGGCGACCGAGACCAGGAAGACGCGCTTCAGCCCGAAGCGGCCGGTGATCCAGCCGGTCATCGGCGTCATCACCGCCGCGGCGACGATGTAGGAGGTGAGCACCCAGGTGATTTGGTCCTGCGCCGCCGACAGGGTCCCCTGCATATAAGGCAGCGCGACATTGGCGATCGTCGTGTCGAGCGCCTGCATGACCGTCGCTAGCATGATGGAGACGGTGATCAGCGCGCGGTTCGGCACCGCGCCGGCGCTTGCGGATATCGTCGCGGGCATTTTTGCTCTCAGAAGATGGACGCCAGCCGGCGCGCGAGCCCGCTTTGATAGCGCGTGTCGACCTCGACATCGGCGCTCATCCCGGCGCGCAGCGTCTGGCCGGGGCCGGCATTCTCAACCTCCAGCCGCACCGGCAGGCGCTGCACCACCTTGACCCAATTGCCGGTCGCGTTCTGCGGCGGCAGCACCGAGAATTGCGCGCCGGTGCCGGGGCTGAGGCTTGCCACCCGCGCCTTGAAGACCACGCCGGGATAGGCGTCGACGGTGACCGTCGCCTCGTCGCCGGGCTTCATATGGGCGAGATCGGTTTCCTTGAAATTCGCCTCGACCCAGGGCTGGTCGGTCTCCACCAGCGAGAAGGCGGGGGTCGAGGCCGCGAGATAGTTGCCGACCGGCAGCTTGTCGACATTGGTGACGATGCCGCTGGCCGGAGCGGTGATGACGGTGTAGCCGAGATTGAGGTGCGCTTGGTCGAGCTGCGCCTCAGCCTGGCGCACCAGGGGATGCTCGTCGGTCGGGATATCGGCGTTGCCGCCAAGGCTCGCCAGCACATTGGCGATCTGCTGCTCGATGCTGGCGACCTGCTGGCGCGCCGTGACCAGGCGGTTCTGCGCCTGGTCGAAGGCCGATTGCGAGGTCACATGCGCGGCGAGCAGCGTTTTCTGCCGGTCGTATTCGCGCTGCTGATAGGCGAGCGTGTCCTGCGCCGCGGCGAGATCGGCCTGATGCTGGCGGTAGGTCGCGCGCAGCCCCTCGATCTGCAGCCGGGCGTTGGCGAGCTGCGCCTCGGCCTGGTCGAGCGCGGCTCGGTAAGGTCGGTCGTCGAGGCGGATGAGCACCTGTCCTGCCGTCACATGCTGGTTGTTGCGCACCTCGACCGCGACGACGCGGCCTGAGACGTCGCTGCTGACCGTTACCGTGTCAGCTTGGACATAGGCGTCGTCGGTGGAGACATAACGCCCGCCGGCGAGATACCACCCGCCGCCGGCGATCGCCGCCGCCAGCGGCAGCGCGAGCATCAGCAGGAGGCGCAGCGCGCGCGTCCAGCCCCGCCGGATTGCCGTGCGCTCGCGGATCATGTCGGTGGCCGTCGCGCTCATGCTGCCGTCTCCGTTATGTCCGGTTGTCGTGTCGCTGCATCCTCGGCGCCGCGCCGGTCGGACAAATTGGCGCGCACGCGGACCAAGAGATCGACGAGACGCTCCCGCTCGTCATCGGCGATGCCGGCGAAGGCCTCGGCGCGTAGCGCGTCGCCGAGCGCCCGGCATTGCTCCAGCATCGGCCGGGCGCGCGCGGTGAGATAAAGGCGATGGGCGCGGCGGTCGGCGGGATCGTCGCGGCGCCGCACCAACCCCGCCTCCTCCATGCGGTCGATGAGCCGGGCAAGGGTGATCGGCTCGAGCTCCAGCAGCTCGGCAAGGCCCGACTGGTTGATGCCCTCATGCCGCTGCAGATGCGTCAGCGCCTGCCATTGCGCCCGGGTAAGGCCGACCGGGCGGGCCCGCTGCTCGTAGCGCTTGCGCAGGAGCCGGGCGATGTCGTGGAGCAGAAAGCCGAAGCTGCGGTGGCGAGAAGATTGGGTCATGTCGCCTATGTAATAAGCCTGCTTATTATAAGCAAGGCCATTTTCGAACAAGAGCCCTGCAAAATGCGCGGGCCCCGCTACCGGCAAGGGATGGCGAGTATTTTCTTAACGCTCGCGCGCTAGCCTCGGGGGCGCAAAGGAGAGGACATTGGCTGATTGGCTCGACAGGGAAGACGCGAAGGCGGTCGCGGTGCTGGCGACCGCCACGGTGCGCCAGCTCGGCCGTGACGCGCCGGTGGTGGCGAGCCTACAGCGGCTGCTGCGCGAGCGCAGCAAACCCGCCTATGACCAAGCGTGCGAGAGCTTCGACGGGCTCGATCTCGCCATACGCGAGACCATCGCCTCCAGCGCGCCGGCGATCGCCCGCCGCAGGCAATGGACCAGACGGCCGCCGCCGACGCTCGGCGGCCTCCTCGGCGTGCTCAACCGGCGATAGGACCCGCGGCGCCGGCCCGCGCCAGCACGCGATCGATGACCCCCTCGGTCTCCCCGAGATAGCTCGCGGGGTCCGCGAGCCGCTCCAACGCCACGCCGTCGAAATAGGGGGTCACGGCGCCGTCCTCGGCCAGCACCTCCACCAGCGGCCGCCGCTGCTCGATCGCGCGGTCGCAGGCCTGCTGCACCGCATGATGGGCGGCGTCGCGGCCGATCTTCTCGGCGAGCGCCATCATCACCGCCTCGGCCATGATCAGCCCCTCCCGGAGGTCGAGCCCGCGCCGCATCCGCGCCGCGTCGACGGTGAGCCCGCTGGCCAGCGCCACCGCATGCTCCAGCGCTCCGGCGGTCAGCACGAAGATCTGCGGCATGGCGAGCCATTCGCTTTGCCAAGGCCCGGTGGCGCGCTCATGGTCCTGCGCCATGGCCGACAGCATGATCGGCACCAGCGCATGCACGCCGCGCGCGGCGGCGAGGATGTATTCGCTGGCGATCGGGTTGCGCTTCTGCGGCATGGTGCTGGAGCCGCCGCGGCCGGGCTGATGCGGCTCGAACGCCTCGCCCACTTCGCTCTGCGTCAGCAGCATGACGTCGGTGGCGATCTTGGCGAGGTTGCCGCAGAGCATGCCGAGCAGCGAGGCCACCTCGACGACGCGCTCGCGACTGACGTGCCAGGGCGCGTCGGGCGCAGCGAGGCCGAGCTCGGCCGCAAGCCCTTCGGTCACGGCGCGGCCCTTGCCGCCGAGCGAGGCGAGCGTGCCCACCGCCCCGCCGAACTGCACGGTAAGCGCGCGGCACCGCACCTCGGCGAGCCGCGTCCGGTGATCGACGAGCGGCGAGAGCCAGACGGCGCATTTGTAGCCGAAGGTGATGGGTAGCGCCTGCTGGAGATGGGTGCGCCCGGCCATTACGGTGCGGCGGTGCCGGCGCGCCTGCTCGGCGAGCGCGGCGATGATCGCCTCGAGCCGTGCCTCGACCAGCGCCAGCCCTTCGCGCATCTGCAGCACCAGCGCGCTGTCCATGATGTCCTGCGTGGTGGCGCCCCAATGGACGTAGCGCTGCGCGTCGCCGCCGGCGGCGCGGCCAAGCGCCTTCACCAGCGCCACGACAGGATATCCCACGTTGCGCGTGCTGGCGCCGATCTCGGCGAGCGAGACGCGCTCCACCTTCGCCGCTTCGGTGATCGCCAGCGCCGCGTCCGGCGGGATGATGCCGAGCCGCGCCTCGACCCGCGCCAACGCCGCCTCGACCTCGAGCATCTTCTGCACGAAGCCCTGCTCGGAGAACACGGCGCGCATCGCGTCGCTCCCGAAGAGGCCGCCGAAGACCGTGGACTCCGCGGGGCTGACGCTCATCTCGCCGATCTCCGCGCGTCAGGCATCGAAGAAGGGGATCTTTCCCTCGCCTTGCGGCACCAGGTCGAAACGGGATGCAGTGATCGCGTCGTTCGCCATCAGCACTTCCTTGACGTCGGCGCGCAGGGGGAGGTCGCGCTCGAAAAGCTCGCTGATGACGCCGATCCCCCGCCTCTCCTGTTGCTCATGATTTCCGTTGCAGCGACTGCACGAGCTTGTCGACCGCGAGGATGGCGCCGCCGGCGGCGTCGTTGCCGTAGATCAGCCGCGCCAGCTGGCCGCCGAGATAGGGGTGGAAGCCGAGATCGTAGAGCGCTCGGAAATCGCGCTCCTCGATCGCCCTGCGCTCCGCGGGCCGCAAGGCATAGCGGTCGAGCACCGCGGCCTCGTCGCGCGCGAATACCTGGCGCAGCGCCGCATCCCATTTCAGATCCTGGACGAGATCGTGTCCGGCCAAGGTTGGGTCGAAGTTGTCGAAGAGGCCCATCTCAACCTCCCATCTCCCAGGCGACCGCGCCGATGCCTGCGCGGAATTCCCGGTGGGCGACATAGCCGAGGCAATGGCCGGCGCGCTCGCCGATGGCGCCCATGACGACCACCCAGGCGAGCAGCTCGCTGGTGCCGCCCGATCCCGCCGCCTCCATCCGCTCGATGGTCAGCTCCTCGCGCAGGCGCCGGTGATCGCCGGCGCAGCAGAGATCGAGGAACCAGTGGTCGAAGCCCTCGTCGATGGCGTAATAGCGTGCGCCGCCCGGCTCATGGCTCAAGCCGCCGGAGCCGATGAGGCCGACGCGCAGTTCGGCGGGCAGGTCGCGCGCGATGAAATCGCCAAGCGCCTCGCCGACGAAATAACAGCGCTCCTGATCGGGATAGGGCGGCACGGTGCAGTTCTGCATGACCGGCACCAGCGGAATGCCGCGCCTGTCAAGATCCATCAGCACCGTCGGAACCGAGATGTTGTCGTCGAATTTGAGATTGGCGCGTTCCGCGTTCATGCGGATGCCGCGCCGCGTCATGCCGCGGAACAGTGCCTCGGCCGCCGCCGGCGCGCCCTTGACGGCATAGTTGCGGCAGCCGATCCACGGCTTGAACCACTCGAAGGGGCCGCGATGCTCGGCCGCCATGCCAATGAGAAAATCGGGATATGCCCGGATGCGGCTGTTGGTGAGGTGGTCGTTGGCGAAGACGATGAGGAGGTCGGGCCGCGCCCGTTCGAGCGCCTCGGCCAGCCCGTCATAGATCGCCCGCACCGCCTGCTGCGTCCCGGCCGGCGCCCGGTCGAAGAGACCGACCAGAGTCGGTGCGTGCGGCAGACCCGCGGCATAGACGATCTCGGCCATCGCCTCAATTCACCTGCCGGTCGCGGCCCTGCCAATAGGGCCGGCGCAGCTCGCGCTTTAGGATCTTGCCCGCGGCGTTGCGCGGCAGCGCCGCGACGAAGTCGACCGAACGCGGCAGCTTGTAGCCGGCGATGCGCTCGCGCGCATAGTCAATGAGCTCCGCCGCGCCGACCACTGCTCCCGGCTGCTTGACCACGACCGCCTTCACCGCCTCGCCCCATTGTTCGTCCGGGACGCCGATCACGGCCACGTCGGCGACGGCGGGATGACCGAACAGCGCGCTCTCCACCTCGGCAGGATAGATGTTTTCGCCGCCCGAGACGATCATGTCCTTGACCCGGTCGTAGATGTAGAAATAGCCATCCTCGTCCACATAGCCGGCATCGCCAGTATGGAACCAGCCGTCGCGGATCGCCCGCCGCGTCGCCTCCTCGAGATTCCAATAGCCCAACATCACCTGCGGCGTGCGGCAGACGATCTCGCCGACCTCGCGCGGCGCCAGCGCCTTGCCGGCGGCGTCGACGACCTTGATCTCGACGCCCTCCATCGGCCTGCCGCACGACTTCATGCGCTCGATCGCATGCTCGCCGTGATCCTCGGGTCCGAGGTAGGTGATGGCGCCGGTGGTCTCGGTGAGGCCGTAGACCTGGGCAAGTTGGCAGCCGAACCCCTTGAGCGCGCTGCGGATGAGATCAAGCGGCGCCGGCGAGGCGCCGTAGACGATCAGCTCGAGCGAGGAGAAATCGGTATGGCGCGCCTGCGGCGCCTGCAGCAAGAACAGCATCATCGCCGGCACGAAGATCGCCTTGCTGACGCGCTGCTGCTCGATGATGCGCAGGATCGCCGGCGGATCGAAATCGCGCGTCAGCACGTTTTCGACGCCGCGATAGAGCCCGACCAGACCCCAGCCGCTGCCGCCGATATGGAAGAGCGGCAGGCAGACCAGATTGACGTCGCCCTCGTGCCAGTTGCCCCATTGAGCAAGCGCGCGCGGCAGCAGCGCCAAGAGGTTGTCGTGGCTGAGCTGCGCGCCCTTGGGATGGCCGGTGGTGCCGCTGGTATACATCTGGATCGCGCAGTCGCGCCCGCCGATCGGCAGAAGCGGGTCCTGCGCCTCCTGCCGCGCGAGCCAGCCGCGGTAATCCGGCCGGGCCGGGTAGTTGCCGTCGAGCGCGATGATTGTGCGGACCGTCTTCAGCGTTCCTGCCACCGTCTCGACCGCGGAGTAGAAATCGGCGCCGACGAACAGCAGCTCGGCGGTCGCGTCGTTGACGACGAAGGCGATTTCAGGCGGCGCCAGGCGGAAATTCACCGGCACGATCACCGCGCCGAGCTTGGCCGCGCCGAACCACAACTCGAAGAACGCCGGGCTGTTCTTCGCCAGGATGGCGACCCGCGTCCCGCGCACGATGCCCCCCGCGCGCAGCCCTTGCGCCACCTGGTTGGCACGCCGGTCGAGCGCGGCGTAGGTGATCTTCTCGCCTTCGAAATGCAGCGCCACCTTGTCCGGCCGTGTCCTGGCGTGGTAGCGCGTGACATCGGCAACGGTCGGAATTGCGGCAGTCATGAACGCCTCCCTGCGGGCGGTGCTTTTAGTTCCGGATGCGGCGCAAAACCGCCGCATGGCGCCGGAACAAGATAGCGAAGCGCCCTTGCCGTTGCACGCGGCAGGCCCATGCTGGCGCCATCGAAGCCGCGGGCACGCGCCGCGGCTCCGAGCTAACGCTTGGAATCTGGTGGCGGCGATCGCGGCGCATCCCGAACCGCGCTGCGCCATCCGCCGCGTCCTGCTGGCGCTGCCGCTGGCGCGGTTGCCCGGGGTCGAGTGGCTGGTCGAGGCGGTGATACGGCACGCCGGTCGCATCTTGGAACGCCGGTCGGGCGGCACGGCTTGGCGCTCTATACCGATGCGCGGCACTACCGCGGCGCCGGCATCCCGACTGTGCTCTATGGCGCGGGACCGTACGGCATCGGCGTGGCCAACGCCCATGGCGCCGACCGGCACCTTCGGCTCGAGGACCTCGCCCAGGCGACGGAGGTGGTCGCGAAGCTGCTGCTCGACCTGCTGGGCGCGGCTCAATAGGGGATCTTGTCCGGCTTCCTCTCCCAGGCCTCGAAGGCGAGCCGCGCTTCCACGGCGAGCAGGCGGATCATCGGCAGGCTGCGCGCCGCAATCGGCGCCGCGATCTCGCGGTAGAGGACGGCGTCGTCGAAGCCGAAGCGCGCCGCGTCGGCGCGGTCGTTGGCGTAATAGACGCGCTCGAGCCGCGCCCAATAGATCGCCGCCAGGCACATCGGACAGGGCTCGCAGCTGGCATAGATCTCGCACTCCCGCAGGCTGAAGCTGCCGAGCGCGGCGCAGGCGGCGCGGATGGCGACAATCTCGGCATGGGCGGTGGGATCGTTGGTCGAGGTGACGCGGTTCCAGCCTTCGGCGATGACGACGCCGTCCTTGACGATGACGGCGCCGAAGGGGCCGCCATTCCCCTGCTCCATGCGCTCGAAGGAGAGCGCGATCGCCCGGCGCATGAAACGCTCGCCGCTCATGCGCTGCTTCCCGCCGCCATGGCCGCCTCGCCGCTGTCCGGCTCGGACTTTAGCGGTTCTGCCACGGCACTGTATACAACCGCCGCCCCGTTCTATCTCCTCAGCAGGCTCCTAGCCCGGCGCCTTCTCGTCGATGCCTTTGACATACGAGTTCATGCCCAAAATGTCGGGCAGCACCGCACCGCGAACGTGCCTTTCTGCTTGTAGATCGGCCCGTGAAAGGGATGGAGCTTGCCCGAGGCGACCGCCTCGGTGGTGGCCTCCGCTATCTTCTTCACGTCCTCGGGCATGTTGGTGAAGGGCGCCATGACCACCATCTTGGTGCCGAGCCCGCCCGCCCGACTTCCAGGTGCCGTCGAGGATCGCCTGGGCGCGCTCGATGTAATAGCCGGACCAGTGGTCGATGGTGCGCGGCGCGGTCATGCCGACGGGACAGCTGAGGCGCCGCTCCGCGGCGCGAAGAAGCGGCGGCCTTCGGGCTCAAGCGCCAGCGTGTCGTGCCGCATGCCGGCAAGTAGCGCAACCCGCATGAGGGAAGCGGGCCGACCGAGAGCGGTGTCGAGCACATGAGTGGTCAGTCGTGCCACCGGGTGCGTCCTTCTGCGCCGCGCCAAGCCATTGCTCGCGGAGCGCAACCCGCGTCGCCGCCGCACCAATACTGCCGGACAAGCGCGTCCGGCAGCAAGCCGTACCGGGTTTCGATCGGGATTGCGTACAATCTCGTCAAACCTGAGCGCCCGCCGGCGTTCGCGCCGGTAGCAGGGACGATCGAAGCAAGCGGCATACCAGCGCCGCCGCCGGGGGATTGGTCGGTGCGGGCGATGCCGGTATCATGCGGCTCTTGCGGCAGCGAGCGCAAGGGAGGCGTCATGTTCGGCATCGACGGCTTCGAGCCCTGGATGGGCGTCGACGGCAAATACGAGGCCAGCCTCCCGCGGGTCATGGTGCTGGGCGACCTGAGCCTGGACGCGCCGCTCACCGACCGGGAATGCATCCTGCGCAAGATCGGCGGCGCCCCCGATCTCATCTTCACCAATTTCGAGCAGGCCGTGCTCGGGATGCGCCATTGGCAGGACGACTTCCGCCCGCAGGTGCGCGCGTTCTGGGAACGGACGGCCTTCTACAACTACAACCCCGTCCGCATGGCGTCCGAAGCTCGCGCGCCGCTCACCCTCTGGACGCGGTCGGATCCGCGCCATGCCAGGCTGCTCAGCGACATGCTGCGCCACGCCAAGCCGACGCATGTCATCGTCTGGGGCGAGGCCAATTGGCAGGCGCTCGCCGTCGCCGACGCCGCCTGGGAGGCGGAGCCGCCGATCTGCTGCCGCGAGGTCGACGAGCCCTGCCGCGGCGTCACGCTCGACGGCCACCGCAGCCGCTTTACGCGCGTCAGCCACCCTTCGGCGGGCTTCGCCTATGAGCGCTGGTCCGGCCTGCTCCGCAGCTTCCTCGCGCGCGCCGCTTAGGGCGAGTCATTCCGCCGGCGTCGCGCTCGGCGCGCGGTGCATCGCCAGCGGCTTCGGCGCGACGGCGGCGAAGCGCGAGCAGATGAGCAGCACGCAAGCGATCGCGAGATAGCTCACCGCCACCGTCGGCGAACGGCCGAGGCCGATGGCTTCGCCGTGGATAAAGCCGAAGAAGGTCAGTACCGCGCCGGCGACGGCGAAGGCGGCAGCCTTCACCAGATGTCCCTCGATGATGAAGACGGTAACGGCGCCGATCACCACCCCGACGAGGATGGCGCCGCCGCCCAGCACTTCCAGCCCGTGGTAGAGCACGCCCACTTGCGACAGCTTGTCGATGCCGACCTCGGCGGCGCTGGTTCCAGCGGCTCCGAGCGCGCCGTCGATCTGGATCTTCCCCCAGGCCGCGATCTGCGGGACCATCGCCAGAACGATCGCCGGAGCGTGGGATTTGGGCGTCTCCTGGAAGGCCTGCGAGCCGATCAGCATGCCGATATAGAGTAGGATCGGCAAAATGGCGACCACCGGGATCAACGCCATCATCACCGCGACGATCCCGAACCAGGACAGCACGATCACCATGATGCCGGTGGCGGCGGAATAACCGATGCGGCCGCCCATCGCCTTCCAGCCGGGATGGCCGATATAAACCGCGTTGATGAAGGGGTTGCCCATCAGGCAGCCGATCAGGCTGACGACGCCGTCGGCGGTCAGCACCCGCGTCGTCGGGAAGCTGTCGCCGGCGGCGGCGGCGCTCTCGACATTGTCCATCGCTTCGACCAGATCGTAGATGCCGAAGGGGATCGCCGTGACCAGGATGACGCCGAGGAATTTGAAGCCGGCGAAGACATGGCCGACGGCGGGAAGCGGGTATTCGAAGCTGAAGCCGGCGACCGACTTCCACAGCGCCGCGCCGCTGAGCCCGCCATAGCCGAGACCGAGCGCGTTCGATCCCCAGGCGATCAGCGTGCCGGCGGCGATGGCGACGAGGCCGCCCGGCACGCCTTTGAAGTAGCGCACGCCGCCGAACCAATTGGTGAGGATCAGCGCGAAACAGATGAAGCCGATTGCCGGCGTCATCATCATCTGGCAGGCCGGGCTCATCGAGATGAAGGTGATGGAGACGCCAGCGAGCGAGCCGAGCAAAGCGGCGCGCGGTGTGATCCTGCGGATCCAGGGTGCGACGAAGCCGCCGGCCATCAGGACGAAGCTCTGGATGAAAACCCAGGTGAGGCCCGCCTCCCAGGCCTGGATCGGGTCGCCGGTCTTAGCGAGCACCGGCAGCATGATGACGAAGGTGACGACGAACATGTGCGGGACGCTGGTGCCCGAGGGGAGCGCGGCGACGTCGCTGCGGCCGGTTTTGCGCGCGAGGCGATAGGCGAGCCCGGCGTAATAGAGCGTGCTCAGGCACAACATCAGCCCGGTCGCCGGCAGGATGCGGCCGAAGACCAGCGAATCCGGCATCTTCAGCACGAAGCGCAGCAGCCCCGTCAAGGTCAGCACGTTGACCAGGATGTTGGTGCCAAAGCCGAAAAAGGCGTTCCAATCGCCGGGGACCCACAGCCGCGGTCTCGGCTGCATGCTCGCAACCCTTGTCGTCATTGTCCTCTCCTTGCGAACGTTCGCCGTCATCTTTCGCCCAGCGCTTCGATCAGCGGCTTCGAGTTTCCGACCCAGCCGAAGATGCCGCCCTGGGCCTTGATCATGCGCAGGCCCATCTCGTGGAATTCCGGGAAGTACGAGGCGACGCAATCCTCGAGCACGAGGCACTCGTAGCCGCGGTCATTGGCCTCGCGCACGGTGGCATTGACGCAGACCTCGGTGGTGACGCCGCAGACGATCAGCTGGGTGATGCCGCGATTGCGCAGGATGGCGTCGAGGTCCGTGGCATAGAACGCGCCCTTGCCGGGCTTGTCTACCACCGGCTCGCCGGAAATCGGCGCCAGCTCGGCGATGATGTCGTGGCCCGGCTCGCCCTGCACCAGAATGCGCCCCATCGGCCCCTGATCGCCGATGCCGATTTTGAGCCGGCCGCGCGCCTTCTTCGCCGGCGGCAAGTCCGAGAGGTCCGGGCGATGGCCTTCGCGGGTGTGGATGACCAGCATTCCCGCCGCGCGCGCCGCCGCCAGCACCCGCTGCGTCGGCGCGATGGCGCGGCGCAGCAGCGACACGTCATTGCCGAGCGCGGCGCCGAAGCCGCCGGGCTCGAGGAAATCGCGCTGCATGTCGATGATGAGCAGCGCCGCATGCGCGCGATCCAGCGCCAGGGGATATGGCTCGCTCGGGATCGTTGGCATGCTCGCTCCGACGGCGCGGCGCCCGGTAGTGTCGCGGGCCTCGATGCCCATGCAAGGCAAGAGCCATGCCATTTGGCCGGGCCATGGGGCCGTCCGCGCGCCGCGCCGTCCGCGCCGCGGGCGGCGGCTCCCGGCGCTTCATTGGAGCGGTGATTACTACCGCAACATCAAGCACCTAAGCGAAACCGAGCGGCGCGCCGCCGGAGCCTCCGGCAGCGCCCCTTCGGCCCATGAAGCGGGCCCGCGCCGCGCATCGGCACGCAATGTGCGCCGAGATGGCTATTTGAGCGGCAGACTCTGACCGTTTAAGTGGCTTCCGCCGCCGCTCAGGACTGCTGTGGCGTCTCGAAGAGCCGCAGGATCGCCTGGCGAACCTCGTCGCCGCTGATCTCGCCTCTGGCGTATCGTTCCATGACCGCCCGCTCGGCGGCGGAGACGACGCGGCCCTCGCGGCGCGCCTCCTCGAGCGCATGGCTGACCCACTCGACGCGGCCGGCAAGCTCGACTGCAGTGGGTTTCGCCTGGACGGGGATATCGGACATGTGATGACTCCTAGCCGACTTGCTCCCCTTGCCTAGCAATCCGCGTGCCAAAAAGGGGCCCGGCATTCGGCGGGCGCGAGCGCTGCGTTACCCGCCGCTTCCCCGAGCGCCGAGCACGAATGGGCCTGTCATCGATAGCAGAAAATACGCACCATATTCGCCAGGAATGCATCTTTCGCCGCGGGCGCGGGCGCAGGGTCATTGTCGAATTCCGGCGACACGCCAGCTTCAGCGAGAAAAAACGCCAAGTCGCGCGCACGAAACGCAAATCCGACGGCGCCGTGGATGCCGCGCTTGTGCAATTGCTCGGAATCGAAGGCGACGGCGAAGATGACGCCCACGACCCGGCCGGATTGGTCGATCACGGGGCTGCCGCTGTCGCCATGAGTAATGTCGCCGAACACCGCCAGCGCGTCCCCGTGCCAGGAGGGGTTCGTCAATCGCGCCGCGATTATCTGAGAGAGCGGCGCGCTTCTGGGTGGCGTGACCGCGTCGACGCCGGAGTAGCCGATCATCAGCAGCGGCTGCTCGATCCTGGGCCAAGGCGAGCTCGGCTTGCTCTCCCACACGCCGCGCGGCCAGAGGTCGCCGAGCCGCGCTCCGGGCGGGAGGCCGGGCATGGCCGGCTGCAGCTGCAAGAGCGCCAGGTCCATCAGTGGGTTGGTCGGCAGCGCGGCGATCTCGGCGTTGGCCGCCTCGAATATACCCGATGCGGCGGTGGCGCGGATTGCCTGGCACTTCTCGACGACATGCCGCGCGGTGACGATGTAGCCACCGTGGACGAGAAATCCCGTGCCGCCCAGCAGCATCCGCGAACCGAACGGCGCTCTGCCAGCAACTCTTATCCAATCGTCGCCCGTCAGATCGCAGGCGGTTGCCGTGACCAACAAGGCAGCGGCGGCGAACACGCACCATCCACGCATGTGTCACCTTGAGAGAACGGCAGCGAATGAAAATCGCCAATACAATCTAATCTACTTTCCCGCCTTGTTGAAAAAGCATTTTTGCGACGAAAAAGTGCAACATTGATCCGGTGCCCTCGCCGTCTTTGTGAGGCGGCGCGCCGGCAGCCGCGGCCACCACTCTCCCCTCGCCGGCACTTGGCCCATCTCAGGCCCTACGTCATCGGTGTACACCGTCGACAAAAAAATTGATCTGCGCCAGTGACGGAGAGCGCAGCGAATCCCGGCACCGGACGGTACGACCACATCCCTCCGCCGCCAAGGCTCAGGGGAAAGATGCGACGACGCTGTCCTAACCCAACTTGCGCGATTCGGGTCGAGTCGCGGGATTTTTTCATTTTGGGTTGCGAATCGGATCAAGGGGTTGCGGGTTGGCGGAGAGCGATTTGCGCGTGTAGTGGCGACCTTGGGTGTTTTCTTTTGGTGGGAAAGCGGTTCTGATGGCGCATGTATCTGCGCCACACGGTTCGCAAGAAAGACGGGAAGGTCCACCGCTACTGGAGCTTGGTTCGCAGCGCGCGCGTCGGTCGGCGCGTCGTCCAGCAGACGGTGGCGCAGTTGGGCGAGTTGGACGCGCAGGGTCGGCTTGAGGCGCGGTCGCTCGCACGCCAGCTGATCGGCGCTCCCGAGGAAGCTCCGCTGTTCAAGGATGGCAACGAGTCTCTGACGGTGCCGGTGCGTTTGAAGGGCATCCGCGTCGAGCGGTCGCGCCAGTTCGGGGATGTGTACCTGGCGCTGGCGCTTTGGCGGGGGACAGGGCTTGAGGAGCTGTGCGGGCGCTTGTTGCCGGCGGGCAAGGAGCGCATCGCGTGGGCGAAGCTGGCGGCTGTGCTGGTGGCGGCGCGGTTCTGTGAGCCCTCAAGCGAGCTGCACATCGCCGAGGATTGGTACCGGCGCACGGCGCTGTGCGACCTTCTGCAGCTCGGGGATGAGGAGGTCAACAAGGATCGTCTCTACTGCGGCCTCGATCACCTCCTGCTGCACAAATCGGCACTGG
>JASHRZ010000251.1 GCA_030037055.1 Alphaproteobacteria bacterium | reverse complement strand
GCGTTTTGCCAAGCGATTGACAGGCAAGGGTAATCGGCGGCGCGGGAGCGCCTTGGCACTATAGTTTCGGGGTTGATCAGGCGTTGAGGGCTTGCTGCACGGTGGGCCGCAGGGCGACGCCGGCAGCGCGGAGCGCGAGGCTCGCGGCGGGACGCGGGGCGGAGCGGACGAGGAAGCGCTTTCCGGCCTGCTCGATCTCAGTCTCGGTGAGCGAGTCGAGATCGGCGAGGATCTCGGGCCAGGAGCCGCGGCGCGCGCGCGTGGCGGACCGCGTCGGCCCGGCGATGCGGTCTTCGAGTTCGGCCTTGAGGACGAGGGCGAGGAAGGAGCAGAAGACGTGGCCGCGGATGGTCTCGTCGAGCTTGTGGAAGATCGGCCGGGTGGCAAAGAGGTGCTTGTCGGTGCGGAAGATCTGCTCCACCGTCCAAAGCTGCTTGTAGCGCAGCATCGCCTGCAGCGGGTCGAGCTCGGTGTTGGTGCGCAGCACGAAGACGCCGTCGAACTTGGCGTCCTCCTCGGCCTTGGCGCGGTCGATGGCGAAGTGGCGGCGCGAGATCATGACGGCAGACCTGCGGCGCAAGCTGGCCGTCCTGCAGGGCCGCGTGTCCATCTCTGACGCAAGATGATCGCGCCTCGACGGTCGAGGCCGACAACGTGGAACGCGTTCTTGCCAATGTCGATGTGGCAACAGCAGCGTCGGTATTGCAAGGCATGGCGGCACTCCTTCGGTTGAACTCCTCGCCCTCAGATTACTCCGAGAGGAAGAGCGCGGCCGGACCATCCCATTAACAGACCTCGCCCGCCACCGACGAATGCCTCAAAGGCGTGCACGGCAGATTGTCGATCTCACGGCGTCCTTTGCCACTCGGGCGCGGAAGAACGTCTCGGCACCAAAATCGGGTCGTTCCAATAGGCGTGTGTCGCCGAGTAGGTGACGGCCGGCGCGAGGCGCCGCACCCGGCCCAATGCTGTGTCGCGCACGAGCGCTGCAGGCTCGAGAAGCCGCGACTTCAGTTCCCGCAGGAAGCTCGGCCACCCCTTATTGGACAAGGTCCAGACCTGCTGCATGAATTCCTGGGCGCGGGGCAGGTCCATATCAGGGGTCGAAGACGATGCATCCCTGCTCCGCTGCCGACCAAACTTCGCGCAGCGCCTTGATCTGGATCAATCAGCCGCCGCGCGCGGAGGACTATGAAGCCGTCATGGAGTTGCTCGATCTCGACGCCTTCCGGCGCACACCGCTGGCGACCGATCCCTTCGATTATGTGGTGGTGCCCAATTTCATCCGCCCCGAGGGGCTGGCGGCGGCGCTGCGTGACTTCCCGCGCATCGACGATGCCGGTCTGGCGCCAGCGGCGGCGACCCGGCACGGCCCGGCTTTCGCCCAGCTCGTCGCCGAGATCGGCGGCGACGCGGTGAGCCGCGCATTTGCCGAAAAATTCGGCCTGGCACTGTCGCCCGAGCAGCTCATGATCATGGTGCGGGGCCGCTCGGATGCCCGCGATGGTCGTATTCACACCGACAGCGCCGCCAAGCTGGTGACGGCGTTGCTGTATCTCAACGAGAGTTGGGCGGCCGAAGGCGGACGGCTGCGGTTGCTGCGGAGCGCCCACGACATCGAGGACGCCGTGGCCGAGGTGGCGCCCTGCGGGGGCGCGCTCGTCGCATTTCGCCGCAGCGAGCACTCCTATCACGGCCACAAGCCTCATGTCGGGATTCGGCGCTACGTTATGTTCAACTGGATGGGGCATGCCGGCTTGGCGCGGCGCGAGACGCTGCGCCACGGTCTCTCGGCAGCGGTGAAGCGCCTGCTGCCGCGGCGCAGGGGCGCGCCGTGAGCCGCTTTACAGCCGTGGCGCTGCAGCTGATGCGCGCCATGGAGGAGGCGGAGACGCGCACTGTGCCCTTCCGTCACTGGCTGATCGACGCGGCCCTGCCGCACGACGTGCCGTCGGCGATCGCGGCGCTGCCGCTGCAGCCGCCGGCGATCGTCGACACGCTCGGCAAGCGCGAGACCAACAACAGCCTGCGAATCTTCTTCTCATCGGAGATGCGCGCGCGCTTTGCCGTCTGCGCCGACGTCGCCGAGGCGCTGCAGAGCGAGGCAGTGGTGGGGAGGCTGGCGCGGCTCTCGGGCGCCAGGCTCGCGGGCAGCTTCCTTCGAATCGAATACTGTCAGGACACCGAGGGCTTCTGGCTTGAGCCCCACACCGATATCGGAGCCAAGCTGCTCACCATGCTGATCTATCTCTCCAAGGCGCCCGGTTCGGAAGGCTGGGGGACGGATCTGATGACGCCCAACGGCGAGGTCGTGGCGACGGCGCCCTACCGGGTCAACAGTGGCCTCGTCTTCGTGCCCGGCAGCGATACTTGGCACGGTTTCCGCAAACGCCCGATCGCGGGCGTGCGACGCTCGCTCATCGTCAACTATGTGAGGCCGGAATGGCGCTCGCGCCATGAACTCGCCTATCCCTCCAAGCCGGTGAGGTGAGACGATGGAAGCCGCCTTGATCCGCGGCTTCGAAGATCGGCGCCTCCCGCGCTACACTAGCTGTCCAACAGCTCCGCATTTCAGCGCCGGCTTAGGCGACCGCGAAGCGCGGGCCTGGCTCGAGGCAGGCGCTCGGTCCCGGCGCCACGCTCTCGCTCTACGTCCACGTCCCCTTGCCACACGCTGTGCTGGTATTGCGGCTGCCGCACGCAGGTGCCGGGAACGACCACACTGATCGCCCGCTACGGTTGGCGCGAACGCGATCATCCCGCAACCGGATTGGAGCCAATGGCCAGAGCGAGATGGAAGCCGAAGGGCTCGAATCGATCGCGTGTTCCTAGGGATTGTTGCGGCGTACCGATAGCGCCAATCGTTCTTCCTGCAGGGCAAACTTTCGGCGGGCCACTCTGTACGTAGTTTCCCGTATAGACCCATCTTCCCTGCACCTCGCCGGCGCCTCCTCGATCTTCGGCGCGATCAACTTCATCACCACGCCGTAGCTGCTTCGATGACCTTCGGCAGGTTCTCCACCTGTCTTTCTGTCTCTTCCTTCCTAAAGAAATTGCGTAAGGGCCGGATGATCTCGTTCGCGCGTCCGGCCTGCTCAACTTCGAGCGAGTGAGCCGGGTGCGTTTCGGCGAGGTCATCAGCGGCTCAGAATCAGGCCTGGGCGACGGTCGCCCCGTTAAGCGCAGCTAAGCCGGCAGCGTTTCAAGCATCGTCCTCGCGCCGCGCAAGTCTGCCGTCTCGAAGCCCTCTGTGAACCTGTCGTAAACCGGCGCCAGGACTTGGCGCGCCTCTTCGTGCCGATCCTGTCTTATCCTCAAGCGCGCAAGGCTCATGGCCGCTCGCAATTCCCAGAATAGGACGTCTTGTTCTTGGGCTTCGCTGAGGGCTTTCTTGAAGGAGTTTTCGGCCGCCGAGCTGGACTCGCCGGCTCCATTCCAGAGCAGCAACTCGCCTTGAATTCGCCGCAACTCCGGAACATACCAGCGCTCCCCGCCGTGGTCCGCCCTCGCCAAACCCTGATCGAGTGTCGCGAGTGCTTCGGCAAGCCTTCCGAGCCCGGCCTGACCTTTGGCAAGTGCGCCGAGGAGCTCCGGGTAGCCTATCGTCCATCCGGTTCTGTCGTACGTGTCGAGGACTGCGCGCAGCTGAACGGAACCAACCTCGAACTCGCCGCGCTCGATCAACAGCATTGCTTCCAGGCAGTGCCCCACGTTCACATACCGTGTGAAGCTTTGCATCGTCGCGGCCTCGATTAGCGTATCCACGGATCGCTCCGCGGTAGCCAGGTCGCCTGTCATGAGAGCGACCGGACAAACGGCCAATCCAAGGACGAAGCAAAAGGTCAATTTGTCATCGGCCGCCCGAGCATCGGCAAGGCACGCATGTGCGATCTTTTCAGCTTGTTCTACAAAGCCCTGCAGCCACAGCGACCGCGCCAGCGATGCGCGTGCGAGCACTTGCTGATCATAAAGAAACCAGAATCTGTATCGCTGGCCTTTGGAACTGCGACCGAGCTCGATGGCGCTTTCCAAACTGGCGCGGGCCTCGCGCTGCCTGCCCATGTATTGTAGCGTATAACCCATGATGCGCCGGGCCACAGCGGCGATGCCTGGGATCTCCGCGCGAAAGGAGATGCGCGCGAACCGCTCCGCAACAGATTGTGCTACCCGATGTTCGCCGAGATTGAAATGGAGGGACCACAAAGCCCATAAAGCACGCACCTGCGCATCGCAATTTTCGAGCCGCTCCGCCAGATCAAGTCCCGCCGCCAAGGCGACTTTGGTGCGCTCGACCGGTCCCAGCATGATAATCAGCGTCACCCCGAGCGTGATGTGCAGCTGCATTTGCAGCGGCGGAGCAAGCTTCGAATCTGGACCAAGATGATCCAGCGCGCGTTCGGTACGCTCGCGGCACTCGACCAGCAACGAAAGATCCAACCACAATGAACAATAGGCCGCTGTAAGGGCGACACCGATCTCCGTGTCTCCGGCCGGAGAGAACGACCAGTCAAGCGCCGCGCGCACGTTGTCGTTTTCGCGGGCGTAGGGGGCTATGTCATCGACGCCGAGCGGTAATCGCGAATCGGATTCGGCAGGGGCGACGAGGTCTCGAAAGAACTCTGCATGGCGCCGCGCGACGTGTTTGGCTTCGCCATTTTCGACCAGTCGATCGAAGGCATAGGCCCGTATTGTCTCGAGCAAGCGCCAGCGACCTGAAGGCAGCGAGCCTTCCAAAGCTACCAGCGACTTCGCGACCAGACTTGCAATTCCTTCGGCAACCGTTGAGGCGCTGACATCGGCGTCGCTCATAACGGCGGTCGCCGCCTCGAGCGTGAACCCACCCGCGAAAATGGCCAATCGCCGCAGCAGGCACCGCTCCGACCCCGGCAGAAGCTCATAGCTCCAGTCGAGGGTTGCACGCAACGTCTGATGCCGCGGCAGGGCGGTTCGGCGGCCGGCGGTCAGCAAGCTGAAACGGTCGTCCAAACGGGCGGCCACCTGCTGGAGCCCGAGCGTGGCGACGCGAGCCGCTGCAAACTCGATGGCGAGAGGAATACCGTCGAGGCACCGGCAGATCGCGGCAATGGTCGGAAGGCTCTCTGGGCGTGCGGTAAAACCGGAGTCGAGCGCCATCATTCTGGCGATGAAAAGCCGCGCGGCGCTGTATTCTTGAAGATTGTCCGCGCCCTCCGGATGCTGGGGCGGAACATCCAGCGACGGAACCCGATAGACGTACTCGCCCTCGATGCGCAGGATTTCCCGGCTTGTCGCAAGAACGGATGCATGTGGACACATGCGGACGACGGCTTCCGCCAATCTGGCGGCGGCGTCGATGAGGTGCTCGCAGTTGTCGAGAGCCAGCAGCAGTTTCTCTCGTCCTATAGCGCGGGCGACGGCTTCGGCAGAAATCTCGTCGCCGCCCACCGTCAGTCCGAGGACGGATGCAACCGCCGAGGGCAACAGAGCGGGGTCGCCCAGCGACGCCAATTCGACAAGCCAGCAATCGCCGTCAAAGCTTGGGAACAGACTGCGCGCGACCTCCAGCCCCAGTACGCTTTTTCCGATCCCACCGGGCCCGGTCAGCGTGACCACGCGATAGGCCGACAGAACATCCAGCAGATGCTGCGTTGCCGCGGTCCGCCCAATCAGGGCGGATGTCGCCAAGGGTACATTGGTCCGAAATGTCTGCCCCGGCCTGGCCAGCGGCTCGAAATCCACAGGGCGCGCCGGCTTGCTTGCCTGCCGGACCGCCCAGCTGCCGAGCAGGCGATAGCCACGACCGGAAACCGTCTTCAGCAACCCTCGATCCGCGCCGAGCGCCTTGCGGATCGCGGATATGTGAAACTGCAGCGTATT
>JASHRZ010000250.1 GCA_030037055.1 Alphaproteobacteria bacterium | reverse complement strand
AGCTTGTTCGGCACCAAGCAGAACGACAAGGCACGCACCGAGCTGCTGATCCTGCTGTCGCCGCGAGTCGTGCATGACGCCGCCGAGGCGCGAGCCGTCACCGATGAGCTGCGGAGCCGGCTGCACACCATGGCGCCTTCGCTCGGGCAGGTGCCGTCGCAATGACGGCCCAGCCGCGGCAAGAGCGGGGCGTCGCGCTGCTGCTCGTCATCTGGGTGCTGGCGATCCTCGCCGCGCTGGCCGCCGGCTTCGCCGCCGCAACGCGCAGCGAGACGCGGCTCGCGCGCAATCTTCTCGAAGCCGCGCGTGCGCGCGCTCTCGCCGAGGCCGGCATCGCCCGCGCCACGGCCTCGCTGCTCGAAGTCGACCCGCGGGCGCGCTGGCCCGCCGACGGCAGCCCGCAGCAGATGAGCTTCGACGGCGCCGACGTGCTGGTTCGGATCGAAGACGAGGACGGCAAGATCGATCTCAACCTGGCGCCGACAGAGCTGCTCGCCGGGCTGTGCCAGGAACTCGCCATCGCCGAGGACGCCTGCGCGTCGCTGGTGAGCGGCGTCGCCGCCCGCCGCCGCGCCGCCGCCGCAGCCCAGCCTCAGGGCGTTCAACGGCCGCGCTTCGGCGCGCCGGCGGCGACGCCGGACCGTCAGGACGCGGCCTTCACCACGGTGGAGGAGCTACGCCAGCTGCCGGCGGTCGATCCCGCGAGCTTCGCGCGGCTCAGACCCTTCGTCACGGTCTATGCGCAAAGCGAGCGCATCGACCCCGCCGTGGCGCCGCGCGAGGTGCTGCTCGCCATTCCCGGCGTCGATCCCGGCGAGGTCGAGCGGCTTCTGCAGGCGCGGTCGGCTGCGGCGCAGACCCTTGCGCCTTTGCCGCCGCTCACCGGCGCCGAGGCCTATCTTGCGCCCGGCCAGCTCCATGCGGCGACGATCATCGCCACGGCGCGCGGCGAGGCCGGCGCGTCCTTCACGCAGCGCAGCGTCATCGCGCTCTCCGGCCAGCCGCTGGCGCCGGTGCAGGTGCTGGAATGGCGCCAGGAGATCGAGGACGGCGCGGCGCAATGAGGGCGCCGCTGCGTGCCATAGGTCAATCCAAATCCGATCAGCCGAACGCAATCGCCTCTTGCCCATCCGATTCACCTGTCTCGCCGCACATGAGCAGCCCCCTTGAGGGCAGGGCTATCGGATACGAGTTTCACCACGGAGACACGGAGAACAAGGAGAAGCGTATTTAGGCGCGCAAAGCGCGCCATTCTTCGTAACTCCGTGATCTCCGTGTCCCCGTGGTCAATCTCATCGACCGGCAGCGCGATATGCGATAGCCATGCCTCAAGGAGGGAGCGGCTAACGGATGTGTGAGTTCAATAGGCGGAGATGGCTCTTGGCGACTGCGTCGAGCAAATCGGGATTCGCTCTACCCGCGTGGCTTTTGCGGATGCGCTGCGCCGGGGGCGGCAGGAAGATCTTTCAGCTTGAGCTCGACCTCCGAGGCGCCGTGCTGCAGGACGACGCGGTCGGGCAGGATCGACTGCAAGGTCCAGCCTTCGACCGCCTGGCCTTCGCCGAGGCGCGCCATCTCGGCGGGCTGGCCGTGCTGCACCAGCGCGACCCTGCCCGAGCCGGAGATGACGATCCCGACCAGCACGAAGCTGCTCGACTTGCCCAACAAATCCTGCCCGGCCGCTTCTGGCGGCTTCCGGCGCGCGGGCGAGAAGAGCGGCCGTTCGGCCACTTCGGCATAGCTCGCCAGGGGCGGCAGGTCGAACGCGGCGGGAAGCGGCGGCAGCGGGCGCAGCGGCGCGGCGGCGAGCGGCGGCGGCGTGCTCCCGCCCGCTTCCCCGCCGAGCTCGACCGCGACGATCCCCGCGAGAGCGCAGCAGAGCGCGGCCAGCCCCACCGCCGCCCCGCGCCGGTCGGCAAGCAAAACCGCGATCGCCGCGCGCGCCTGGCGCAGCCCCGCGATCCCAGAAGGCGCGCGCGGCATCACCGCGGCGTACCCTGCGGGTCGCGTGAGGCCACCGATTGCCGCTCCAGCGCCTTGGCGCCGCGCATGTAGCCATAGACGTCGAGCCGGACATCGAGCGCCGGGTCCTCGGCGGCTTTCTCGCGGCGCCGGTCGCCGGCGACATGGGCGCGCATATCGAGATTGTCGAGAAACAGCAGCGGCGAGGCCGTCTCGATGCCGTAGAGCACGCGCTGCACCGCTTCGGTGTCGAGCAGCATCTGCGCGCGAATGGTGATGCGACGGTATTTCCCCTCCTCGGTCACCGGCAACACCTGCGTGCTCTTGAGCTCGCCATGCGCGGCCTCCGCCAGCGCCTTGATCCGGTTCTGGATCTGCGCCGCCACCAGCGCGTCGTTGGTGCCTTGGAGGAAGCCCTCCGACGCCGCCTGGCGCTGGCGCAGCGCCGTGAGCTCGGCGCGCCGCTGCGGCAGCTCCGCCGCGACGCGACGGAAGCGGGCAATGTCGGCTTCGCGGTCGGCGATCGCTTCGCCGGTGCTCCGGTAATCCTCGAGCAGCGGCTCAACCGCGCCGAGATAAGCAAAGCTGATCGCGCCGAGCAGGATCAGCACGGCCAGCGGCCGGCTCACGGCCGGCGGCGGCCTCACGGCTTGGCCTCCCGCAAGAGCCGCGCCGCGATGTTGAACTGCTCGCGCCGGCTCTTCTGGTCCTGCGTGACGGGCGAGCGGAAGGCGGCGTTGCCGAAGCGCGCGGATTGGTCGAGGAGCGCGAGCACGCTCGAGGCAGAGCCGGCGAAGCCTGTGATGCGCAGCTCGCCGCCGGTCACCTCCAGCTCGTTGAGCCAGGTGTCGTCGGGCAGCAGATGCGTGAGCGTAAAGAGCACCTCCGAGCCGGACGGCGCCTGGCGCTTGCGCGCGTCGAGAAAGCCGCTCTCCTGAATCTCGTCGTCGATCTCCTTCTGCAGGCGCAGGCTTTCCTCGGCCCCCGCCTTGCTCTCGGCGAGCAGGGCGGCGAGAGCGTCGGCGGTGCGATGCGCCCGCTGCAGCGGGATGAGGACCGCGCCCGCGGCCAGCACCGCCGCCACCACCGCCAGCCCGCCCAGCGCGAGGCTCGGCAGGCGCGCGCCCAGAGGCTGCGGCCGCGCCGGCAGGAGATTGCCGGATCCCGGCTCGCCCGCCACCTCGACGCGGTCAAGCGCCAATCCCAGACGCTGCGCCGCCGCCAACACCGCGTCGACCAGCGGCCGCGGCACCACCGTCAGCTGCACGGCAACGCGTTTGCCCGCAGCGTCGCGGCGCAGCACATGCTGGCTGCGGTAGACCTCCTCGCTGCCGAACGGCGTGTGACGGTCGAGCTCGAAGGCGACGACTTGCGCGAGATTGGCCTCGGCCGCCAGCGGCAGGCTCATGACGGTGCGCAGCGCGCAATCGGCCGGCAGCAGGACCATGACGGGGCCGCGCAAGCGCGGCCGCAGGGCGGCCAGCGTTTCGCGCGCCCCTGCCTCATGCGCGGGATCGAGATCGAGCTGCGCCAGCAGCTCCTCCTTGCCGCCGCCGCGCCGGAAGAGCGCGGCGCTGCCGTCGCCGCCGGTTGCCAGCACCAGCCGCTCGCGCCCGGAAGCGAGCGCCCGGCGCCAGCGTGCCGGCACCAGCGCGACGATCTCGCTGCTCCACCACTGCCATGCGGCATTGAAGGCGGGCACGAGACTGTTCAGGGAAAAGCGCATCGCAAGGCCGGCCGGTAGCGAGGGGAGGGCCAGCATGGCCCATCCCCATGACAGAACGATGTCGGTTCGGTGACGGATCAGCGCGCGGGCTGGGCCGTCCAGACCGGCGCGGCGGCGCGCAGCGCCACCAGCAGCTCCGGCGCCTGCCGGCCATCGGCGAAGCCGAGGCGCAGGCGCACCAGCGCCGGGAGGCCCGCCGCATCCCGCCAGCGATCATGCCATTGCGGCGCATCGCCTTCGGTCAGCACGCCGAAATAGGCGAACTCGATCGTCGTCACCCGCTCGAGCAGCACCGAGCGCTGCGCCGAAGAGGCCGCGCTCTCGCCGGGATTGGCGCGAACCAGCCGCCAACTCACCACCAGACGATCCCCGCCCGGCCCCCTCTCGCGTTCGAGGCGCAGCACATGCCAGCCTCCCGCCGCGAGATGCGCCGGCGGCGAGGCGACGAATTCGACACGATCGCTTTCGCCGTCGAAGGCGACAACCTTGCCGCCTTCGCCCGAATCCTTCTCCAGCGGCTGCGCGTCGGCGAGCTGATTGCGCAGGAAGCCCGAGGCGACCGCGACCTCCGCCGACCAGTCCAGGCGCGCGGTTCCCGCCTCGCTGGCGCGCATGCCGAAGCGCAGCCCGCCGAACAGCACGACCGACAGCAGGGCAAAGAGTGTGACCGCTACCAGCAGCTCGACCAGCGTGAAGCCCGCGGCACGCGATGCCGGCGCGGTCATGGCTGCGGCCCCAACCGCAGGGTGCTCAGCGACACCGAACGCGGGCGCCGGCCCTCGCGCCAGGAGACGATTGTCGACAGGCGATAGAGCACGAGATATTGGGCCGACCCCTCCGTCCCGCCGGGCGCCCGATAGCGCTCGACCGCGGCGCGGATGTGGAACGGGCCGTTGACGAGCTCGGCGATATCGCCCTCGGCGAGCGGCGCCACGACCCCCACCGCATCGAGCGTCGACTGCGCCAGGAGCGTCGCCCGCGTGACCAATTCCGAGCGCTCGCTGGCGCCAAGGCTGAGGGTGAGGATGCGCAGCAGCGCCACGAGCAGCAGCGCCGCGATGGCGATGGCCACCAGCACTTCGATGAGCGTGAACCCGCCGCAATCAGCGCGCCGCCGCATCGAGCGCGACGCGGCCGGTAAGCCAATCCACCGTGACATCCAAACGCCTCTCCCCACGCAGTAGAACGAGACGGCCGCCGGTCGAGCTGCCATCGGCAAAGAAGCGGATGGCGGCGCGGGCCCGCCCGTCGGCAACGCCGGTGATCGAGAGTCGGAGTTCCTCCGGCAGGCGGTGCACCAGACCGGCGCCGGCGCGGAAGCGCCCGGCGCCGTCGAGGACGAAGGCCTCGCTGCGGCCCTCGCGGATCGCGAGGCTGCGCGTCTCGCGCAGCGCCCCGGCGATCTCGCGGGCCGCGGCGGCGAGCTGCAGCCTCGCCTCGCCGCCGGCGAGCAGCGGCGGCACCAGCGCCACGACCAGCGCCACAACGACCAGCACTACCAGCATCTCGACGAAGGTGAATCCCGAAGCGCGCATCGGCGCTACCAATTCGTGATGTCCTGGTTTTCGCCGCTGCCGCCAGGCGCGTTGTCGGCGCCGAACGAATAGAGATCGTATTCGCCATGCTCGCCCGGCGAGCGGTAGAGGTAGGGATGGCCCCAGGGATCGAGCGGCAGCTTGCGCTGCTTGATGTAGGGGCCTTGCCAGCGCCCGGCATCGCTGCCAGGCGGCGCCTCGACCAGCGCCTGCAGGCCTTCCTGCTGTGTCGGATAATGCTGCATGTCGAGCCGGTAAAGATCGAGCGCATTGCCGAGGGTCTGGATCTCGATGCGGGCCGCGTCGGTCTTGGCGCGTCCGAGATATTTCAGCACCTGCGGCGTCACCAGGGCCACCAGCATGGCGAGGATGGCAAGCACCACCAGCAGCTCGACCAGGGTAAAGCCGCTGTCGCGCCGCTTCGCGTTGGGACTTCCGGGGATTGCCAGCGACACGTCTTGCCTCCTTCAGAACTTGTTTTTTGGTGGATGCAGCGAACTGAGCCCTCTTCGCCCGCGCTTGCCTATTCGATTCAAATATCTTGCGATCCCCCTTGATGGCAGGGCAATTGCTTACGAGGTTCACCACAGAGGACAGGAAGGAGAGGCGGCGACCGCTTTACGGTCGGTCCCGCTCGGGTTCGATCGCAAAGCGATCGAATGGGTTGGCGGGCGCGCCCTGCCTTCGCCGAAGCGAAGCGGCTTCGGCTTCGCGCAGGCAGGAAAGCGCGCCATTCTTTGCCGTGATCTCCGTGTCTCCGTGGTCAATCTTTTTCGCCGGTAGCGCAGCGGCAATGCGATTGCCCCGCTCTCAAGGGGGGAGGGACTGCGGAGCGCTGCCAAGGCGCGCGAACCCGACGACCGCCGGCGCGCGTAGACGGACATCGATCTGCCGGCGATTCCGGTTGAAGGGAACATAATTTCAGACGGCAAGCTCGTAGACGCTGAGGACGGCGGTGAGGATCGAGCCGATGACCAGCGCCACGACGATGCCGAGCAGCACGGTGATCCCCGGCACCAGCACGGCAAGCAGTCGCTCGACGCTGCGGCCGACCTCCTCGTCGAAGATCTCGGCGGTCTTGATCAGCATCTCCTCGAGCCGTGCGGTCTCCTCGCCGACGCGAATGAGCTGGATCGCGAGCACCGGCATCGCCTTGCTGCGCGACAGCGGCTCGGCAAGGCCCTTGCCCTGCTTGAGGCTGTCGGCGACATCGCCGATAGCCTCGGCGATGGCGGCGTTGCGCAGTGTCTCGCGGGTGATGGCCAAAGCCGCCAACGGCGCCACGCCGTTCTTCAGCAGCGTGCCCAGCGTCCGGGCGAAGCGCGCTACCTCGGCCTTGGTGATGATGTCGCCAAGCAGCGGCAGGGTGAGTAGGCGCCGGTCCCAGCTGCGACGCCGCTCCGCGCCGCGCAGCTGGCGCGCGATGATCGCCGCCGCCAGGCCGAAAGTCGCCAGTAGGAGCCACCAATAGCCCTGCAGCAGGTCGCTCAGCGACAGCACCGCCCGGGCGGCAAAAGGTAGCGCCGCGCCAGCATCCTCGAAGAGCGGCCGGAAGCGCGGGACGACGAAGAAGAAAAGCGCGCCGACCGAGGCCATGCCGGCGGCGAGCACGATGGCGGGATAGATCAAGGCCGAGACGATCTTTTGGCGCGCCGCCTCGGACTTCTCCAGGAACTCGGCGAGGTGGCGCAAGGTCGCGTCGAGCGAAGCGCCCGCCTCGCCCGCGCGCACCATGCCGATATAGAATTTCGGGAAGGAAGCGGGCTCGGCCGCCATGGCGTCGGCGAGAGCGCTGCCGCCGCGAACCCTTTCCAGCACCGCAGCGAGGCAGTCGCGCTCGGCCTGACGCCGCGTCACCGCCTGCGCCAGCTCGAGCGCGCGGTCGAGCGACAGCCCGGCGTGTAGCAAGGTGGCGAGCTGCTGTGTCAACAGCGCGAGGTTGCCGATGCGCCGCGCGCGCGGCTTCCATTCCCAGGAGAGGAGCCGCGCCAGCGCGCCGCGCGAGGCGATATCGGCGCGGATCGGCACGTGACCGAGGCTGTGGAGACGCTCGATCACCGCCCTCTGGGTCTCCGCCTCCATCTCGCCAGCGAGGAGCTCGCCCTGGGCGGAGACGGCTTCGTAGCGATAGCGCATCAGATGCCGACATCCCGCGTCACGCGCAGCACCTCCTCCAGCGAGGTGATGCCGAGCAGCGCCTTGCGCAGCCCGTCCTCATACATGGAGCGCATGCCCTGGGCGGCGCCGGCGCGGTGCAGCTCGCCGGCCTCGGCATGACGCAGCACCAGCCGGCGGATCGGATCGCTCATCACCAGGAACTCCAATACGGCGATGCGGCCGCGATAGCCGCTGCCGCCGCAGGCATCGCAGCCGCGCGGCCGGTGGAGCACCACCTCGCCCTCGCTCTCTGCGAGCCGCAGCTGGGCCGCGAGCTCCGGCAGAGCGACATAGGGCTCGCGGCAGGCCTCGCACAGCTTGCGTACCAGGCGCTGCGCCAGCACGCCGGTGATGGTGGAGGTGACGAGATAATCCTCCACCCCCATGTCAAGCAGCCGCGTCACGCTGGCGGCGGCGTTGTTGGTGTGCAGCGTGGAGAGCACGAGATGGCCGGTGAGCGCCGCCTGAATGCCGATCTGCGCCGTCTCGAGATCGCGCATCTCGCCGATCATGATGATGTCGGGATCCTGGCGCAGGATGGAGCGCAGCACATGCGCGAAGCTGAGGCCGATCTGCGGCTTCACCTGGATCTGGTTGACGCCGTTGAGCTGATACTCGATCGGGTCCTCGACGGTGAAGAGCTTCTTCTCTGGCGCGTTCAGCCGCTGCAGGCAGGTGTAGAGCGTCGTCGTCTTGCCGCTGCCGGTGGGGCCGGTGACCAGCAGGATGCCTTGCGGCTGGTCGAGCACGGCGAGGAACGGCGCCACGGACTCCTCGAGAAAGCCGAGGCCGGCGAGATCGATGACCAGGCTGGAGCGGTCGAGGATGCGCATCACCACGCTCTCGCCATGGAGCGTCGGCGCGGTCGAGACGCGCAGATCGAACTCGCGGCCCTGCACCGCCATGCGGATGCGGCCGTCCTGCGGCAGCCGGCGCTCGGCGATGTTGAGGCGCGCCATGATCTTGATGCGCGAGATGATCGCCGGCTTGTAGCGCAGCGGCGGCGGCGGCATGTCGCGCAGGATGCCGTCGATGCGATAGCGCAGCGCGAGCCGGTTCTGGAAAGGCTCGATGTGGATGTCCGAGGCGCGGCTCTCGACGGCGCGGGCGATGAGATTGTTGACGAGCCGGATGACCGGTCCCTCGCTGGCGAGATCGCGCAGCCGGTCGACGTCGTCGGTGAACTCCTCGTCGCCGAGAAGCTCCGCCTCGGCGCGGTCGACGACGGCGCCGAGCGCGTCCTGCCCGGCCTCGTAGAGCCGCGCATAGGCGGCCTCGAGCTCCGAGGGGAGCGCGATGCGCGCCAGCACCTTCTTGCCGCTCGCCATTTCCAGCGCGCGCAGGGCGAAGCCGTCGAGCGGGTCGACCATGGCGACGGTGAGCGTGTCGGCACCGTCGGCGAGCGGCACCACCCCCGCCTGCTTCAGGAATTTCTTGCTGATCCTGCCTTCGAGCACCGGCGCGTCGGGAAACTCCGCGGGCAGCGCCACCGCGAGGCCGAGCTCGC
>JASHRZ010000249.1 GCA_030037055.1 Alphaproteobacteria bacterium | reverse complement strand
AGAGTCTGCTTTAGAACCAGGCGGCTATCACTCGCGGCACGCGACGCTTCCATGATGTGCCACCACCGGATCCAAAGCGTTGGAGTGGGGCGCCGCAATTTTGCGCGCGTGTTACCTGATGTCCGGATGGCAGTGACGTCACTTCTCACTCGCCATCGAGGTCTTTGCCTAAACAAGACATGACGATCAAGGACACTGGCTTCAAGCGGCCCGAAGTTCAGGTGTCGGCCGGGAAGCACACGACACTCATCATTAAGAGCAAGGACGCGCTGGCCGAGGAGTTAGGCCTCTGCGCTCCATGTCGAGAACGTCATTATCGGCGACGGAGCTGTCACCGGCGAATACCATGCTGCCACGGGCCAAGGCGCCGTGATTGCGAAGTGAGGACCGCAGCCTGTGCTCGCCGTTGGTTGACATAGATCAAGGCGGCGGAGCATTGCGACCCGATAAAATTTGCGCTCTCGGTGGGTAATCAGCGGAGCATTCCCGATGCGCGCACCACCCTTTTATCTTCTCGTCGTGCTGATGGTCTCAATGACGTCAACGACACACGCTGCAGAAATGTATAGCGTCACCGGGCCGACGGATGCTGCCAACAAGGTTTCGTGCAACGATGTCCGCAAGCTTGCTAACGGCAACTGGCAGGCAAACGCGATGTTTACCGATCCACAGCACAAGGTGACAGTAAATCCTGTTTTTAACCAACCGGCGGAGATAGAAATTCTTGACAAGCGATGCGGGAAGCAGCCTGAACCGAAGAACTATTAGACCCCTCAGTCCCCACGGCGGGTGATGACCGGAGCGGACACCGGTTCTTGTCGTCGAGGAGGTTGATGAGGCCGGCCGGGCAGCCCGCGGCGCGCGCCGCCATCTCGGCGATCCGGTCGTAATCGGGCTCCGGCGGCGTGCCGATGATATTGTGGCTGCGAACCGCGGCAACTTCATCCGCCGCATCCAACATTCGGATCGTCACACCGGCAGAGATTAACCGAGAACGCAATCGTATCGCCATGCAGCAATTGCCGGAATGAGTCTGCGTTGGGTCACCAGCGGTCGAAAGCTCCACAAACGTCGACTGTCGGCCAGTGACCCAAAGGCGACCTTCCGGCTATCGAAGGCACCAAGATTCACTATGAGAACCCAGGATGAAAAGGCCTGTTCATTCACGAAGTTTCCAACTAACGCATGGCAGCATCAGTTCGCCGCGGCAGCTGCGGCGGAAAGATAAAGGCGGACCATTTCTTTTGTTTCCGCTAGAAGCACGCGCTGGGCCGCGGGCCTCTGGTCGCCGATCCCGCCGATGCTCCTGAAGATCATCATGAGGACGGCTGCCATGGCACGAGACCTCGCCATCGGTAACGAAGGGATCAGTTCGCGAAGCATTTTCGAGACACGGTCGAGCATCGCCGCGCGAAGTAGGTTGCGCTGCTCCTCGCTGGCGCCGCCGGCCTCAGCCAGTTTGACGGCAAAGCGACGCTCTGATTGCAAAGAGAAGCTGAAATCAACGAAGGCGGCCGCGAGGTCTGCCGGCGTCATGGCTGGTGCCCTTGCCGCGAGCTCCGCGAGTTCGTCCAGCGCGTGTCTTGCAAATTGCACAAGCAGCGCTTCGGCGAGCGACTCCTTGGTCGGGAAGAAACGGTAAAGGGACGCGGTCGCCGTGCCGGACCGGGACGCGATCTCGGTCATCGTCGTAGCCTCAAACCCTTTTTCCGTGAACAGCTCGGTCCCGGCCTTCATGATCGCCGCCACGCGAATATGCCCCCGCTGACGTTTTGGCTGCTGCCCCTTGGGCACTTGCGCCATTGACATTTGAGAGAATATCCTCTAATAAGTTTTTTGAGACAACATTCTCTCATATCGTTGCGCCTTCCGCGACCCTCGCTTTCCCCTCGCCTCGAGGAGAGACCATGATCGCGTTCCAGACTGGTGCGGCCTGTCCCCTCGACGGGATCACCGTCCTGGACCTTTCACGCCTCGTGGCTGGCAACATGCTCTCGCTTCAGCTTGCGGATTTCGGCGCGGAAGTGGTCAAAATCGAGCAACCCGGCAAGGGCGATCCCCTGCGCGACTGGCGCATTAAGGGAAGCTCGCTCTTCTGGAAAGCCTACGCGCGCAACAAATTGAGCCTCACCCTCAATCTGCGGCAAGCAGAAGCGAGAACGCTCCTGTGCTCGCTGGTCGAGAAGGCCCACGTCTTGATCGAGAACTACCGCCCAGGGACTTTGGAGGAAATGGGGCTTGCACCCGAGGTGCTCCACACCCATAACCCCGACCTCGTGATCGTCCGCGTCTCGGGCTGGGGTCAAACCGGCCCCTATGCGCACAGGCCGGGTTTTGGCACCCTGGTCGAGGGCATGTCGGGCTATGCGGCCAAGACCGGTTTTGCCGATCGAGAGCCGGTGCTGCCGCCCATTGCGCTCGCCGACATGATCGCAGGGCTGTACGGCGCCTATGCAACGATGATGGCCCTGCGCGAAGTCGAGCTGAAAGGGCGCAGTGGCCAGGTCATTGACCTTTCCTTGCTGGAGGCGATGCACTCGGTCGTTGGCTGCGATGCGGCCGCGTTCGCAGCCTTCGGCCTCATTCCCAAGCGCCAGGGCAACCGCTCCGACATCACGAGCCCGCGTAACGTCTTCCGCACCAAAGACGGAAGGTGGATTTCCATCTCCGGCTCGATCCAATCGATGGCCGAGCGGCTTTATGCCGCGGTCGGCGTCCCGGACATGACAAAGGATCCTCGCTTTGCCACCAACAGCGCGCGGCTCGCCAACAATGACGAGGCTGAGCGGCCGATCCGCGACTTCATCGCCCGGCACGACCTTGCCGAATCTCTGTCGATCTTCACAGCCGCGGAGGTGACCGCGGCTCCCGTCTATGAAATCGACCAGTTCATGGCCGACCGACACGTCAGGGAGCGCCACATCCTCGTCGATGTCCCCGACGAGGAGATGGGCAGCGTGACCATCCACAATGTGCTGCCGCAGCTGTCGCGGACGCCGGGTGCGCTGCGTCGGCCTGCGCCTGCGCTCGGCGAGCACACGGAGACCGTTCTGGCGCGGATCGGCATGACCGGCGCGCAGGTGGCCGAACTTCGGGCCAAGGGCGTCGTGTGATGTCGCATCCAACACCCAATTTAGCCGGCGATTTGCCCGAGTGGCGCTCGCTGCTGTTTGTCCCCATCATTCGCGAGACTTTTGTGGCTAAGGCGCACACGCGCGGTGCCGATGCCATCATCCTGGATCTCGAAGACAGCGTTCCGGAAACTGAAAAGGAGCGCGCGCGCAATTGCATTGCCGCGGCTGCGGCTAACGTCGGCCAGAGCGGAGCCGATGTTCTCGTTCGCATCAACCGGCCCTGGCAGCACGCATTCCGCGATATCGAGGCGGCGGTGGGGCCGCAGGTGATGGCGCTCGTCTGCCCCAAGGTTGCGAGTCCCGAGCACCTCAGTGTGGTCGCCGAGATGCTCGATGCGGCCGAGGCGGCGCGTCAACTCCCCCTCTGCCATACGCGGCTGGTGCCGTTGATCGAGAGCGCGGATGCCTATTTCCAAATCCGCGACATCGCCAGGGCCACGCCGCGCCTGGTAGCGATCGCGCTGGGCTCGCTGGATTTTGCGCTGTCGGCGGGACTGGAGCCGATTGCCGAAACGCTGCAGGGTCCGACACAGACGGTCGCCATCGCCGCCCGCGCCGCAGGCCTCCTGCCGTTGGGCTTGATGGGGTCGTTGGCGGATTTCGCAGATCCTGCGGCGCTCCGCGCGATCGCTCGCCGCTCGCGCAGCTTCGGCTTTGCCGGCGCGATGTGCATTCATCCGAGCCAGGTGCCGATCCTCAACGAAGCATTTGGCACCAGCGGCGAGGAGATCGACCGCGCGCAGCGCATGATCGCGGCTTACGAGGAGGCGCTCGCCAAGGGGTTGGGCGCCATCACCTTCGAGGGTCAGATGATCGATGTTCCCCTGGTCGAACGCGCGCGTGAGATCATCAAGCGCGCCGCGCGCCGGGCCGAGCCGCCGCGGGTCTGAGCCGCCTTCCGGCAAGCGCCTTCCCGACACCGAGAGCTGGCATAGGAGAGCAACTTAAAACCCTGGGATTTCGATGGCGACAGCAGCGCCGCCCGATGGGAACGGCTTTACACCATGGCCGGTAGGTCCGCGGCCGCGCTGATCGGCCTCGTCTTCATCGTCATCACGCTTGGGGCCCGGATGTCGAAGGATGGCACGCCTTCGTGACCCCATGCTTTATGCATTTTGCGGGCGTGCTGCTGCAATCGCTGCTGATCCTGGCGCCCTGGCCGAGCCCTTGGTATCTCGGGATACCATTCGCCGCCCTCGGTGTTGGAGGCCTGGCTCTTCGCGGCTCTGACGTCGCGGCGGATGGTCAAAGTGGGCATCGTCAGTCCCTCCTGTTCGATTGGCTGGCCTATGCGGGCACTCCGGCAATCGCATGCAGCGACCGCGAGCGGAGGCTTTGGTCTCATGGCAGGCCGGTCGGCAGCACCGCTGGCCATTGCGCTCGGGACGTTCCCGTTCCTCTTTGCCGCGATCTATCAGGCCTGGGACCTGACGCTGTGGATCGTGCGCAACCGCAAGAACGAGTCCGATAGCAGTTACTAAGGCGCCTCGGTAATAGCGGACCAGCGGCCCGAGGCTAGGCGGTTTCGGCTCACCGTAAGCTTCGGCAGGATTGCCATCGAGGTGTCCGTTAATGGATGGCCCGGCCGTACTACTACCCCGCAAGACGCTGCATCTCGCAGGGAACTAGCATCACAAGGAGCCGTCCCATGCCTCGTCAATCAACGCCATCCACTGCTGATCGAGGCCGACAGATGGATCATTCCACCTCGCAGACTCGGCAGGAAAGCTGTTGCGTCGACCTACGGCACGAAGCTGCCCAAGAAAGCGGGCGCTGGGTCGGCTCTGCCCGGGTCATTCAGTCATCGACCCGCTCGGCGATGGCCAGAGCAATGCCGGACCCTGAGCAACGACCGAGCGGAGCACGCTTCACTCGTCGGCGGCCTCCTTTTCATCGCGCAACAGGGTCCGCAACCGCCGCACGACGCCGTCGGCCCGCGACAGCTGCGCCAGGCTCTTTTCGAGAGCCTGGCGCAGCCTCGTCCGTCCCGATGGGGGATCGGTGTCATGGAGATGGCTCGCCGCTTCGACGTAGCTCGTGATCGCCGTCAGCGCTTCGGCCAGCTCGTGCAGAAGCGCGACGGAAGACCGCTCCGCTGCGTCCTGCCTTCTGCTTCGCGCAGTTTCACGCTCCGGCGGCTCCGCGGGCGGCGACATGGTCTCTCTCCCGAAGACGAGGTCGCTGGAATGGCTGATCCTAGCCTATCGTCGTTGGCGGAAAAGTGCGTAGCCGTCCCGAAATTTGATTCAGATCAAAGTTGCGGCCGATTGAACCGCCTAGAGTGGCATGAGCCTGAATGGCCGCGGTCCGGCTCGGCCGCGGCGGGAGCTGGGAATGCTTATCCGAGACGACGAAGACCCGCCGGCCGCCCATGGCCCGGCCATCGCTGCCGTCGCGTTGTGGGGCGCCTCGGGCGGCCGAAGGGCGCAGCTCCTGACCGACGAGCAGCGCGCTCGGCTCTCGGTCATCGCATCGATCGTCCGCTTCAAGAACGGAGCCCAGATCTACCGCGAGGGGGACCGCGCCGATGCGATCTTCAACATCGTCAGCGGCGTCGTCAAATCCTACCGGGTCTTGCCCGACAAGACGGAGCGCATCGGCGCTTTCCTGTTTCCCGATGATCTGTTCGGGCTGGCCGAAGAGGGGCGCTACGTCAACGCGACGAAGGCGGTGACGGCGGTCACGGCCTACCGGATTCCGGTCGCCGCTCTCGAAGGCTGGCTCCGGAAAGATGCCGCTCTCGAGTTCCACGTCATCTGCAAGCTTTGCCACGAGCTGCGCGAGGCGCAACGCCACGCATTCCTCCTCGGGAGCAGGAATGCCCTGGCGAGGGTGGCGATGTTCTTTCAGCTGCTTCAGCAGCATCAGGCGGCGAGAGGCGAGAGCGCGGAGGATCTACACCTCCCGATGACCCGCTCCGATGTCGCCGACTATCTCGGCATGTCGCTCGAAGCCGTAAGCCGGTCGGTCCGCACCCTCGCGGACCGCGGCATCGTCAGCTTGGGGAACAGGCGTTCCGTGAAAGTATTGAACCGCGGCCAATTGGAGGCACTCGCAGCGCTGAGCGGGCGAGAGGAAAAGGACGACTGCAGCACGGATCCCTTGATGTCTTCGAACGATTGATCCAAGGGCGGGGAGTCATTTGCTTGGAGCGACAGGCGACGATCTACGTGATCGACGATGACGATGCCGTCAGGGAATCCCTTCGGATGTTGCTCGAAGTCGAGGGTTTCGCCGTCGTCGACTTTGCGTCGGGCGCGGAGTTCCTCCGTGCTGCGCGTCCGGATGGCCCTGCTTGTCTCCTGCTCGACGTGAACATGCCTGGCATGAGCGGCATCGAGCTCCTTGAGCGCGTCCGTGGCGACAATCCGCTTATGCCGGTGGTCGTCATGACCGGCAGGCCAAGCCCCGCGACGGCGAGAGCGGCGGACCGCGCCGGCGCGGCGCTGCTGGAGAAGCCCTTCAGGGCACGTGAGCTCCTGGATGTCATTGTCGGCTCGCCGCCTTGATCGGCGGAGCCGTTTCATGCCGCTGGTCGACGACCGTCCCCGCCGAAGCCTCGGCGGTCGGTTGAGTTCTCCCTTCGGCGGTTCGTCCGGGTTCGGGAGGTCGACCGTGCGTCCGCCCGACAGGGATTTCTATGCTCGCTCCGGCCAAAAGGCGCCGGGCG
>JASHRZ010000248.1 GCA_030037055.1 Alphaproteobacteria bacterium | reverse complement strand
TCCACCCGGTGGTCGCGTCGGCTGCGCGCGAGGTGCTCAACAAATCCGACAACGAGCGTTCGGGCGTGCTCTCGACTGCCATGTCGTTCCTCGGGCTCTACCGCGATCCGACGGTGGCCGCAACGACCGCAGCTTGCGACTGGCGCATCGCCGACGTCGTAGATGCCGAGCGGCCGGTGTCGCTCTACCTAGTGATCCCGCCCTCCGACATCTCCCGCACCAAACCGCTTGTGCGATTGGTTCTCAACCAAATCGGTCGCCGTCTGACTGAGAGCTTGGAGGGCGATCCCGGCAAGCGCCGCCGACACCAGCTGCTGATGATGCTGGACGAGTTTCCCGCACTGGGGCGCCTCGACTTCTTCGAGACCGCGCTCGCGTTCATGGCGGGGTACGGCATCTGCGCGTACCTGATCGCGCAGTCGCTCAATCAGATCTCCAAGGCGTATGGCGAGAACAACGCGATCCTCGACAATTGCCATGTCCGAATCGCCTTCTCGTCCAACGACGAGCGGACGGCAAAGCGCATCTCCGACGCGTTGGGCACCGCGACCGAGCTTAGGGCGCAGCGGAACTATGCCGGGCATCGGCTGGCGCCCTGGCTCAGCCACGTCATGGTCTCGCGCCAGGAGACCGCGCGCCCACTGCTGACGCCAGGCGAGGTGATGCAGCTGCCGCCGAGGGACGAGCTGGTCCTGGTCTCCGGCCTGCCGCCGATCCGCGCTCTGAAGCTCCGGTACTACGAGGACCCGAACTTCATCGACCGCGTGGAGCGGGCGCCTGAGCTGAGCTTGCGCGGATACCGCGATCGCCCCACACCGCGTCCGGACGATTGGAGCGGTCAAGTCCGCAGCACCGATACGCGTCTCAACAAGGCGATAGAGCGCGAGCTCGGTTCAATCGGCTCCGATGACGAGGGCGGCCTCCAGCAGCAGCGTCACCCGGGGCTGCCCGAGCAGGAGATCGCGAAGCCGAAGCCAGAGCCGGCGGTCCAGCTCAACCTGCTCGACGACGATGCAGCCGAGGAGCCGCCACCAACCAGACGGTCGCGAGGTCTTGCTCCTGCCGCACGCGCGCACGCCATGAACGAAGGCGAGAAGCGGCATGGGCGGGGTGACGACGACTTGCTGCCGGCCTTCTGAGGAGATGCCGATGAAGCGCCGACACGAGTTCTATCTGGAAGGCGAAGTCTCCGAGCGGCTCGCGGCGCTCGCGGCCAAACCCGGCGCTTCCAAGACACAGATCATGACTGCGGCGCTGACGGCATACCTTGACCGGCGAGGCGCCAGCGAGATCGAGGAGCGCTTCAAAGCTCGGCTCGACCGGCTCTCCCTGCAACTCGGCCGCATCGGACGCGACCAGCAGGTAGTGGCGGAGACCCTGGCGCTTTTCGTCCGCTATCAGCTCATGGTGACGTCGCCACCGCCAGAGACGGACCGGGCGCTGCGGCATCTGGCACAGGAGCGTTTCGAGTCCTTCGTCGAGCAGGTGAGCCGGCGGATCACCGGGGGCAAGAGCGTCATCGACGACGTGCTCTCGCTGGCGCCGACCGACGAAGGAACCGCGCCATGAGTCACGCCTACGGCCATCCCGAGGCACGTGGCCGCCGCAACGCGATGCTGCGAACGGCCATGGGGAAGGACATCGCCGCGGCGCTCGCCGATCCCGCGGTCATCGAGGTGATGGTCAATCCCGACGGCAGCTTGCGGCTCGACCGGCTGGGCGAGGGAAGGGTGGATACCGGCGCGCGGCTCGGCGCTGCCGAAGTGGAGCGGATCGTCCGGCTCGTGGCCTCGCATGTGCGTGTCGAGGTCCATTCCGGCAATCCCGTCGTGAGTGCCGAGCTGCCGGAGACCGGCGAGCGTTTCGAGGGCATCCTGCCGCCGGTTTCGGTCGCACCTTGTTTCTCCATCCGGAAACCGGCGGCGAAGGTTTACACGCTCGAGGACTACGTCGCGGACCGCATCTTGTTGCCGGTCCAGGCCGACGCGCTGAAGCGCGCGGTAGCGGAGAGGCGGAACCTTCTGATTGCCGGCGGCACCAGCTCGGGCAAGACGACGCTCGCCAACGCGCTGCTGGCCGAGATGGCGCGGCTCGACGAGCGCGTGATCCTGATCGAGGATACACGCGAGCTGCAATGCGCCGCGCCCGATTGCGTCGCCCTCCGCACCAAGGCGGGCGTGGTAACGCTTGCCGATCTCGTGCGCTCGACGCTCCGGCTCAGGCCTGATCGCATCATCGTCGGCGAGGTCCGCGGTGCCGAAGCCCTCGACATGCTGAAGGCCTGGAACACCGGACATCCTGGCGGGATCGCGACGGTACACGCCAACTCGGCGCGCGCCGCGCTCTATCGCATCGAGCAGCTCGTCCAGGAGATGGTGGTGAGCGTCCCCCGCCGTCTCATCGCCGAGGCGATCGACCTCATCGTGTTTATTCGCGGCCGCGGCACCGGCCGCCGCATCGAGACCATCGCGGAAGTGAACGGCCTCGACGCCGACGGCGACTACGCCGTCACCGACCTCTCGCCGCAACGGCTTCACGTCCTCTGAAGGAGAAGGACCCATGCGATCGATCACGTACCACCGCTTTGGTCATGCCCTCCTGCTTGGTGCTGCCATCGGCTTGATGCTGGCCGGCACCGCTCATGCGGCAGGCTCCAACATGCCCTGGGAGCAGCCGCTGCAGCAGATCCTGGAATCCGTCCAAGGACCCGTCGCCAAGATCATAGCAGTGATCATCATCATCACGACGGGCCTGACGCTCGCTTTCGGCGAGACCGCCGGCGGCTTCCGGCGCCTGATCCAGATCGTCTTCGGCATCTCGATCGCGTTTGCCGCCTCGAGCTTCTTCCTCACCTTCTTCTCCTTCGGCGGCGGAGCGCTGGTTTGATGGATCGCTCCATCGAAGGTTTCGAGGTGCCGCTCCACCGATCGCTCACCGAGCCGATCCTGCTGGCAGGCGCGCCGCGCTCGATCGCGATCGTCAATGGCACGGTGGCGGCGGCGCTCGGGTTGGGCATGCGGCTCTGGATCGCGGGGCTTGCGCTCTGGGTCATCGGCCACACCGTCGCCGTCTTTGCCGCCAAGCGCGATCCGCAATTCGCCGAGGTCCTCCCGCGCCATCTCCGGCAGAGGCCGTTCCTCTCATGCTGAACCTCGGCGAATACCGGCACCACTCGGACCGGTTGGCAGACCATCTGCCCTGGGCGGCGCTTGTGGCGCCCGGCGTGGTCCTCAATAAGGACGGCAGCTTCCAGCGAAGTTTCCGCTTCCGGGGGCCCGACCTCGAGAGCGCGACGGAAGCGGAGCTGCTCGCGACCTGCGCCCGCCTCAACAACGTCTTGCGGCGTTTCGGTTCGGGGTGGGCGCTCTTCTTCGAGGCGGAACGCTTCGAGGCGCCGGGATATCCGGAATCCCCGTTTCCCGACCCGGCGTCGTGGCTGGTGGACCGCGAGCGGCGCGCCACCTTCGAGCAGGGCGCTGACGAAGCCTTCGAAGCCCAAGCGGCAACGCTGAGGCGCGAGCACTTCGAGAGCGTCTACCACCTCACACTCCTCTATATGTCGCCTCCGGATCAGGTGAGCCGGGCCGAGCGCGCGCTTATGGAGACGGCTGCATCGGAGAAGGGCCGGGACTGGCGCCACGACCTCAGCTTCTTCATCGCCGAGACCGAGCGCGCGCTCGACCTCCTCGGCACCTTGATGCCCGAGGTGAGCGCCCTCGATGACGGCGAGACGCTCACCTACCTCCACGGGACGATCTCCGGCCGCCGGCATTCCGTCGCGGCGCCCGAGACGCCCGTCCATCTCGACGCGGTGCTGGCGGACGAGCCGCTCCTGGGCGGCATCGAGCCGATGCTGGGCGAGCAGCATCTGCGGGTAATCACGGTCCTGGGATTCCCGAGCAGCACGCGGCCCGGGATCCTCGATGCCCTCAATCACTTGGGCTTCCCTTATCGCTGGACGAGCAGGTTCGTTGCGCTCGACAAGACCGAGGCGACCCGAATCTTGACCCGCCTCCGGCGGCAGTGGTTTGCGAAGCGCAAGTCGATCACCGCGCTGCTGCGCGAAGTGCTCTACAACGAGCCGACCCAGCTTCTCGATTCCGATGCCGACAACAAGGTCGGAGATGCCGACCTGGCGCTGCAGGAGCTCGGTGGCGATCACGTCGCCTTCGGCTATCTGACCACCACCATCTCGGTGATGGACGCCGATCGCCGGCGGGCGGACGAGAAGGTCCGGGCCGTCGAGCGCGTCGTCAACGGCGCCGGCTTCACCACCATCCGCGAAAGCATCAACGCGGTCGAGGCCTGGCTCGGCAGCCTGCCCGGGCACGTCTATGCCAATGTGCGCCAGCCACTAGTCCACACTTTGAACCTGGCTCACTTGGTGCCGCTCTCCTCGGTCTGGGCCGGCCCTGCGCGCAACGACCATCTCGGCGGCCCGCCGCTCATTTATGCCGAGACCAGCGGGTTTACGCCCTTCCGCTTCTCAACGCATGTGGGCGACGTCGGGCACATGCTGATCGTCGGACCAACCGGCGCCGGCAAGTCAGTGCTGCTGGCGCTCCTGGCGCTGCAGTTCCGCCGCTACTCCGGCTCCCAGATCTATGTCTTCGACAAGGGCAACTCGGCGCGCGCCGCCGTGCTCGCGATGGGCGGGCAGCATCATCTCCTCGGTTCTGACGGCTCGCTTGCCTTCCAGCCGCTGAGCGAGATCGACGACGCGGCCGAGCGGAGCTGGGCCGCCGAGTGGGTCGGGACGCTCCTCGCCCACGAGAAGGTGGCAGTCACGCCCGAGGTCAAGGAGACCGTCTGGTCGGCGCTCACCAACCTGGCCTCGACGCCGCGGCAGGAGCGGACACTCACCGGCCTCTCGGTGCTGCTGCAATCCAATGCGCTCAAGGCGGCGCTCCTCCCGTACACGCTCGACGGTCCCTTCGGCCGGCTACTGGACGCGGCCGAGGATCACTTGGCACTGGCGGACGTCCAATGCTTCGAGACCGAGACCTTAATGCATGAGGCAGGCGCAGTCTTGCCGGTCCTGACCTACCTCTTCCATCGCCTCGAGGCGCGGTTCGACGGGCGGCCGACGATCCTCATCCTCGACGAGGCCTGGCTCTACCTCGACAACCCTCTATTCGCAGCGCGCATCCGTGAGTGGCTCAAGGTGCTGCGCAAGAAGAACGTCGCCGTACTGTTCGGGACCCAGTCGCTGGCCGACGTCTCCGAGAGCAGCATCGCTCCCGCCATCATCGAGAGCTGTCCGCAGCGGATCTTCCTGCCGAACGACCGGGCCGTGGAGCCGCAGGCGCGTGTCGCCTACGAGCGCTTCGGTCTCAATGAGAGGCAGATCGAGCTCATCGCTCGCGCCGTGCCGAAACGGCAGTACTACCTGCAATCCCGCAGGGGTAACCGCCTCTTCGAGCTCGCCCTCGGGCCGATCTCGCTCGCGTTCTGCGGTGCCTCGTCGTCCGCCGACCAGGCGCTGATAGAGCGTGTCCTGGCTGAAGTCGGCGCGGACGGTTTTGCCGGGGCCTTCCTTCGAGCGCGCGGCCTCGACTGGGCCGCGGAGTTCCTCGACGACCACTCATCCACGGAGGACCAAGATGCTTCGTAAGCCTCTCGCGCGTGCCGTCATTGCGGGGTGCCTCGCCTGCTCGACTGCGCTCATCCCGATGCAGCCTGTCCGTGCGCAGCTCGCCGTGTTCGACGGGGCGAACTTCTCGCAGAACCTGCTGACTGCCGCGCGCGCCCTCCAGCAGATCAACAATCAGATCCAGCAGCTGCAGAACCAGGCGCAGATGCTGGCAAACATGGCGAGGAACCTGACCTCCCTCAACTTCTCCTCGCTCAACCAGATGATCTCGACCTTGTCGCAGATCACCAACCTCATGAACCAGGCGCAGGGGATCGCCTTCAACGTCTCGGCGACGCAGTCGGCCTTCGCACGTCTATACCCGCAGCAATACGCGAGCACGGTCACGACGAGCCAGCTCTTCTCGGACGCTCAACAGCGCTGGCAGAACTCCATTAACGCATACCAGACGACACTGAGCGTCCAGGCCCAGGTGGCGCAGAACATCCAGGCCGATACGGCGACACTCGCGAGCCTCGTCAACACGTCGCAAGGAGCCGCCGGCAATCTGCAAGTGCTGCAGGCGGCAAACCAGCTCATCGCCCTTCTAGTGAAGCAGCAGCTCCAGATGCAGAGCCTCATGGCGGCACAGTACCGCGCCACCTCCCTGGAGCAAGCCCGCGGTGTGGAATCGGAGGAGCAGGCGCGCGCCGCGCGCGTGATCTTCCTCGGCTCGGGCAACGCTTACACGCCGCAGTGAGGGACCATGGGCGACCTCAACGTCATCGACCAGTTCACCCAGACCTTCATCCGCTTCATCGACAGCGGCTTCGGTTTGTTGAACGGCGACGTCAGCGCGCTCACGACGGTGCTGGTCGGAATCGACATCACCCTGGCCGGGCTCTTCTGGGCGATGGACGGTGAGGCGAACGTGATGGGTCGCCTTATCACGAAGGTACTCTATGTCGGCGCCTTCGCTTTCATCATCAACAATTTCTCGACGCTATCGACGATCATCTTCAACTCCTTCACGACCCTCGGCATCGACGCAACAGGTGCCGGGCTCACTGCACAGAACCTGCTGCAGCCCGGTCGCCTCGCCGGCGTCGGCTATCAGGCGGCGTTCCCGATCCTGCAGCAGATCGGCCAGTACGACGGAATCACCGCGATATT
>JASHRZ010000247.1 GCA_030037055.1 Alphaproteobacteria bacterium | reverse complement strand
AACGCCGATCTCGCGGCCCGCCTGCCAGGCCGACATCACCAGCAAGCTGGCATCCGCCCGCCCCGGCACCGGGATGGCATGGTGGTGGCACGCCGGTATCTGCGCGCCGGCGCGGAACATCTGCCGCAATGCTTCCACCAGCGACGGCGGATCGAGGGCGGCCACCACTTCCGAATAGCCGAGGACGCGCATGATGCCGGAGGTAGCTGCGCCGCCCGCGCGAGTCAATCGCGCGCGCCGCGGGCCGCCGGCAGACCCGCCGCGCTCTTTGCCGAGAGTTCGCGCTCTAGCGCCTCGATGCGCCGCTGTCGTTTGCGCGCCTCGCGCCGCCAATGCCGGCCGTTGACCCAAGCGGCCAGCTCGCCGCCGAGGAAGCCCAGCGCCAGGGCCCCCAGCACCAGGAGATAGAGCGGCATGTCGACATCCGGCAGCGGCCAGAGCCCCACCCGCACCGCCTCGAGATTGGCGAGCGCGAAGACGATGGCGAGGATCGCGATCGGCAGCGTCACCAGCCAGTGGACGAGCTTCACATCCCCTCGTTGAGCCGCTCGCGCAGCTGCTTGCCGGTCTTGAAGAAGGGAATGTGCTTCTGCTCGACATGCACGCTGTCGCCAGTGCGCGGGTTGCGGCCGAGACGGGCTTCGCGGCGTTTCACCGAGAAGGCGCCGAAGCCCCGCAGCTCGACCCGGTCGCCGCGCGACAGCGCCGCGGCGATCTCGTCGAAGATGGCGGTGACGATGCGCTCGACATCACGCTGATAGAGGTGCGGATTGCGTTCGGCCAGGCGCTGAATGAGCTCGGACTTGGTCATGGCCACGCTCTCGTCCTCGGCTTCGCGGGATCGAATCTGAAGCGTGCCAAACCCTTGAGCCAGCGTCAAGATTTGACGGAGAAGCCGTCAGCCGTCAGCTTTCAGCCGTCAGCCAAGTTATCAGTCGTCAGTTGTCAGTACTCAGTAGGCGCGACTGCCCGCTGACAACTGACAACAACTTGGCTGACAGCTGAGGGCTGAAGCTACTTCTCTTCCTTCTCCTTCTCGCCGCGCCGCGACAGCGCCGCGCCGAGTATGTCGCCGAGGCTCGCGCCCGAATCCGACGAGCCGTATTCGGCCATCGCCTTCTTCTCCTCCTCGACCTCGCGGGCCTTGATCGAAAGCGAGAGCTTGCGCGTGGCGCGGTCGAGCGCGGTGATCTTGGCGTCGACCTTCTCGCCGACGGCGAAGCGGTCGGGCCGCTGTTCGGCGCGGTCGCGCGACAACTCGGCCTTGCGGATGAAGCCCGGCAGTCCTCCGCCCACCGTCACCTCGACGCCGCTCTCGGTCACCGCCATCACCGTGGTGGTGACGACATCGCCCTTCTTGAGCCCGGCGAGACTGGATTCGAAGGGGTCGCTGGCGAGCTGCTTGATGCCGAGGCTGATGCGCTCCTTTTCGACGTCGACGTCGAGCACGCGCACCTTGACCGTGTCGCCCTTGTTATAGCCCTTGATCGCCTCCTCGCCCGGCCGGTTCCAGTCGAGGTCGGAGAGATGCACCATGCCGTCGATGTCGCCGGGAAGCCCGACGAAAAGGCCGAACTCGGTGATGTTCTTGACTTCGCCCTCGAGCTCGGTGCCGACGGGATATTTCTCGACGAAGCTCTCCCAGGGATTGGCGAGACATTGCTTGAGGCCGAGCGAGATGCGCCGCTTCTGCGGGTCGACATCGAGCACCATCACCTCGACCTCCTGGCTGGTCGAGACGATCTTGCCGGGATGCACGTTCTTCTTGGTCCAGCTCATTTCCGAGACATGGACCAAGCCCTCGACGCCGGGCTCCAGCTCGACGAAGGCGCCGTAATCGGTGATGTTGGTGACCCGGCCCTTGAAACGTGCGCCGGCGGGATATTTGAGCTCGACTCCTTCCCAGGGATCGGCCTCGAGCTGCTTCATGCCGAGCGAGATGCGCTGGGTCTCCGGATTGAAGCGGATGACCTGCACCTTGACCGTCTGGCCGATATGAAGCGCCTCGGAGGGATGGTTGATGCGCCGCCAGGCGATGTCGGTAACGTGCAGCAGCCCGTCGACGCCGCCCAAATCGACGAAGGCGCCGTAATCGGTGATGTTCTTGACCACGCCGTTCAGGACCTGTCCTTCCTTGAGGCTCGCCACCAGCTCCGAGCGCGCCTCGGCCCGGCTCTCCTCGAGCACCGCGCGGCGCGAGACCACGATGTTGCCGCGCGAGCGGTCCATCTTGAGGATCTGGAAGGGCTGCGGGCTGCCGAGCAGCGGGGTGATGTCGCGCACCGGCCGGATATCCACTTGGCTTCCCGGCAGGAACGCGACGGCGCCGTTGAGATCGACGGTGAAGCCGCCCTTAACCCGGCCGAAGATGACGCCGGTGACGCGCTCATTGGCCTGGAAGCTCTTCTCGAGCTGGGTCCAGGCCTCCTCGCGCCGCGCCTTCTCGCGCGAGAGTTGCGCCTCGCCGTTCTTGTCCTCCATGCGCTCGAGATAGACCTCGACAGTGTCGCCGGGCTTGATCTCGGCGGGCCGCCCCGGAGCGGCGAATTCCTTGAGCGGCACGCGCCCTTCGGATTTGAGCCCGACATCGATCAGCGCCGTGTCGTTCTCGATGGCGACGACGACGCCTTTGATGACGGTGCCTTCGAGCCCCGAAGCGCTTCCGAGCGATTGATCGAGCAGCGCGGCGAAGCTTTCCTTGCCGGCCTCGATCTTGGTTCTGGTAGCGACAGCCATTGCCTCTCCTGCGCTTCCCTGGCTCTGCCGCGGCGCCGCCGGGAAGCGAGCGAAACGCGTCGGGCCGCCGACAAGGGAGGGGCGCGGCGGCCTGTACCCCTCATCCTGCCGGGCGGGGAAGGCGCCGGCCTAGCCCCGTGCCCCGGGCCTAGCGGCGAGCCTTCGCGCGATAAACGCGAGCGCCGCGGCAAAGGCGGCGTCGGCATCGAGCGCGGTCGTGTCGAGAACGTACGCATCGTCCGCCGGCACCAAGGGCGCCGCCCGACGCTGGCTGTCGCGCGCGTCACGATCCTTCATGTCCTGCAGGACGGCTTCGTATATAGCCGTCTCGCCGCCTTCCCGCAACTCCCGGACGCGGCGCGCCGCCCTCGCTTCGGGCGTGGCGGTGATGAACAGCTTGGCCTCGGCTTCGGGACAGATCACCGTGCCGATGTCGCGCCCGTCCAGCACCGCGCCCTTGGCGCCGTCCGGCGGGTGGTGGGCGAAGTCGCGCTGGAAGGCGAGCAGTGCCCGGCGCACCGCCGGAATCGCCGCCACCACCGAGGCCGCCTGTGCCACCCTCTCCTCGCTCAGCCGCGGATCGTCAAGGTCGCCCGCATGGACGGCTTTGGCCGCTTTCTCCGCCACCGCTTCCTCAGCGGGATCGCCGCCTGCGTCCAGCGCGCGCAGCGCCGCCGCGCGGTAGAGCCTGCCGGTATCGAGATGCGCCAGCCCGAAATGCCGCGCCAGGCGCCGCGCCAGCGTGCCCTTGCCCGAGGCGGCGGGGCCGTCGATGGCGATGATCATGCTGGCGCGGGGGCGATCGCGGCGCCGAGCCCGTTCATCGCCGCGACGAAACCGGGGAAACTGGTGGCGATGGTATCGCCGTCATCGACGCGCACCGGCTGGCGTGCGGCCATGCCGAGCACCAGGAAGGCCATGGCGATGCGGTGGTCGAGCTTGGTGGCAATGGCAGCCCCGCCCGGCGGCGGTCCGCCCTGACCCTCGACGGCCAGCGTGTCGCCGACGACGTCGACGCTCACGCCGCAGGCAGCGAGGCCTTGGGCGACGGCGGCGAGCCGGTCGCTTTCCTTGACGCGCAGCTCGCCGAGCCCATGCATCACCGTACGGCCCCGCGCGCAGGCGGCAGCCACCGCCAGGATCGGATATTCGTCGATCATCCGTGGCGCGCGATCGGCCGGCACCTCGACGCCGCAGAGCGCACTGGCGCGGAGGGTCAGATCGGCCACCGGCTCGCCGGCGGCGACGCGCGCGTTGCCGAAGTGGAGCTCGGCCCCCATCGCCTGCAGCGTGTCATAGAGGCCGGTGCGCAGCGGGTTGACGCCGACCCCCTCGATCACCACTTGGGAGCCCGGCAGGAGCAACGCGGCGACGGCGGGGAAGGCGGCCGAGGAGGGATCGCCGGGGACGGCGAGATCCGCGGCCCGCAGCTCCGGCTGGCCTTTGAGGGTGATGCGGCGGGCGCCGTCCGGCTCTTCGGCGCTACTGACCGCGGCGCCGAAATGCCGGAGCATGTGCTCGCTATGGTCGCGCGTTGGCTGCGGCTCGATCACGCTGGTCTCTCCCGGCGCGTTGAGCCCTGCCAGCAGCACCGCGGATTTCACCTGCGCCGAGGCGACGGGGAGGCGATAGACGATGGGCAGCGGCGAGCAAGCGCCGATGACCGCAAGCGGCATCCGGCCGCCCTCGCGCGCGAGGATGCGCGCGCCGATGCGCTCGAGCGGCTCGGCCACGCGCGCCATCGGCCGGCGCCTGAGCGAGGTGTCGCCGGTGAAAAAGGTAGTGATGGGATGGCTTGCCACCAGCCCCATCAGCAGCCGCGCGCCGGTACCGGAATTGCCGAGATCAAGCACGTCCTGCGGCTCGTTGAGCCCGCTGAGCCCGATGCCGTCGATCGTCCAGCTTCCCTCGCTGCTGCGCTCGATGCCGGCGCCGAGCGCGCGCATGGCGGCGGCGCTGCGCAGCACGTCCTCGCCCTCGAGCAGCCCGCTGACCTGCGTGCGGCCGATGGCCAGTGCGCCCAGGATGAGCGCCCGGTGCGACACCGATTTGTCGCCGGGTGCGCGCAGCCGGCCGTTCAGTGCCGAGGCGGTTCCCGAGGTGAGGGGCGTCACGGGGCTCTCGTCAGTTGCGCCTCAAGCTGTAGCACAGGCGGGCGGCGGCAGAAATGGGCACCCGCTCCGACGCGACATCTCGGGCGGTCGATGATTTTGCTTTTGACAGCGGTGGCGCGATCATGGCAATTGGCCGGCCACCGCGCGAGAACGGAGGCGGTCCATGGTTAAGCCGGAATGGGGAATGAAGCGCATCTGCCCGAGCTGCGGCACGCGCTACTACGATCTGCGTCGCGAGTCCATCCTGTGCCCGAAATGCGGCGCGGCTTACGATTCCGAGACCTTATCGAAGTCGCGGCGGGCCAAAGCTGTGGCTGCGCCGGAGGTGCCGATCGAGCCGATGGCCGAGGAGGAGATCGACACCGACATCGTCGCCGAGGAGGCCGAGGCGGAAGAAGTCGC
>JASHRZ010000246.1 GCA_030037055.1 Alphaproteobacteria bacterium | reverse complement strand
GCGACTGACAGCATTCGGCGCGCATTTTAGGGTTTACGCCGCCTCAACCTCTGCTCCCTAGGCTGGCCGCGATCATGCCCGCCAATCCGCCCATGACTGCGGCCTTCGCCCTCGAGATTCACGGGCTCGCCAAGCGCTTCGACCGCCCCGCGGTCGACGGGCTGGAGCTTGCGGTGCGCGCCGGCGAGTTCTATGCGCTGCTCGGTGCCAACGGCGCTGGCAAGACCACCAGCTTGCGCCTGGTGGCGGGGTTGCTGCGGCCGGATGCCGGCAGCATCTCCGTCTTCGGCGTCGATGCGCTCGCCGATCCCGTCGCCGCCAAGCGGCTCATGGCCTGGGTCTCGGAGGAGCCGATGATCTATGACCGGCTGACGCCGCTCGAATATCTCGAATTCGTCGCGGGGCTGTGGGGGATCGATGCCGCGACTGCCGAGGCGCGCGCGCGCGATCTGCTGGGCTGGCTCGGCCTCGAGGCGCAAGCGGAGCAGCGCTGCGAGAGCTTCTCCAAGGGCACGCGGCAGAAAGTGGCGCTGGCCGGCGCACTGGTGCACGAGCCGCGCCTCATCATTCTCGACGAGCCGCTCACCGGCCTCGACGCCGCCGCCGCGCGCCAGGTCAAGACCGTGCTGCGCGAACGCGTCCGCGCCGGCGCCAGCGTCGTCATGACTACGCACATCCTCGAGGTCGCCGAGCGCATGGCCGACCGCATCGGCGTCATCGCCGGCGGCCGCCTCATTGCCGAAGGCACGCTGGAGGAGCTGCGCATTCAGGCCGGCCACAGCGGCAGCAGCCTCGAGGACACCTTCCTCGCCCTCGTCGGCCGCGAGGCCGAGGCCGCGTGAGGCCTTGCTCGCTCGCCTGGTTCGCGCGCCACGAGCTGCGGCTCGCTTGGCGCGATGGGCTCTTCATGATGACCGCGGGCGGCCGGCGGCGTGTTCGCGGCATCGTCATCGGCGTCGTCCTCTTTGCGCTTTTCATGCATCTCGTCGCCTGGCTCATGGTCGGTCCTTACGCGCGGCTCGGCGGCGCTCCCGACCGGACGGCGCTGGTGATCGTCACCGCCGGCGCGCTCCTCTCCGGCTCGGCGATGCTGTCACAGGCGCTGGAATCGGTGACGCGCGCCTTCTATGCGCGCGCCGATCTCGACCTCATCCTCGCCTCGCCTGCCGCCGCGCGGGGGCTTTTTGCGGTACGCATCGGCGCGATGGTGCTCCAGGTCAGCCTGATGGCAGCGTTGTTGGCGGCGCCCTTCATCGACGTGCTCGCGCTGCGCGGCGGCGGCAGCTGGCTCGGCGCCTATGGCGTCGTCGCGGCGATGGGATGCGCCTCGGTTGCGCTCGCCGTGGCGCTCGCCGCCGCGCTCTTCGGCGTCGTCGGCCCGCGGCAAGCGCGGCTCATCGCCCAAGTGCTCGCGGCGGTGATCGGCGCCGCTTTCGTCATCGGCCTGCAGGCCGCAGCGATCCTCTCCTACGGCTCCTTGTCGCGGCTTGCCGTGCTGCAGTCTGAGGCGCTGAGCGCGCACCTGCCTGCGCCCGAAAGTCCCTTCTGGTGGCCGGCCCGCGCCGTCCTCGGCGAGCCCGGAGCCCTCGCCGCCGTGCTCGGCGCAAGCTTGCTGCTGCTGGCCGCCGCGATCGTCTTCCTCGCACCGCGCTTTGCCCACAACGCGGTCACCGCCGCTTCGGCGGCGGGCGCCGGACCGTCGCGCCGCCGGCGCCGGGCAGGCTTCCGCCGGGGATCGCCGGCGCACGCGCTCCGGCGCAAGGAATGGACGCTGCTGCGGCGCGACCCCTGGCTGTTGTCGCAGACTCTGATGCAGCTGCTCTATCTGGTGCCGCCGGGCCTGCTGTTGTGGCGCAGCTTCGCCGACGGCAGCGGCGCCGTCGCCGTGCTGGTGCCGGTGCTGATCATGGCCGCGGGGCAGCTCGCCGGCGGCCTTGCCTGGCTCGCCATCTCCGGCGAGGACGCGCCCGACCTGGTGGCGACCGCGCCGGTGCTCGCCGGCCGCGTGCTGCGCGCCAAGATCGAGGCGGTGATGGCCGGAATCGTCCTGGTCTTTTTCCCCTTCATCGCGGGGATGACGCTGATCTCAGGGCGCGATGCCGTGGTCGCCGCTCTCGGCATCGCCGCCGCTGCCGCCTCGGCCACCGCCATCCAAATCTGGTTCCGCAGCCAGGCCAAGCGCAGCCATTTCCGCCGCCGCCAGACCTCCTCGCGCATCGCCACCTTCGCCGAGGCCTTCTCCTCGATCGGCTGGGCTGGCACCGGCGCCTTGGCGGCCGCCGGGACCTGGCTTTGGCCGATCGCTGCGCTGGTGGCGCTTTCCGTCCTCGCCTTCGCGCGGCTGGCGAGTCCGGCGCGGCTGGAGCACGCGGCTTTGCCTCAGCCGCCGCGGGTCAGCGTCTCGTCGGTCTGACCGTCCGGCAGGCTGACATAGATTTCGTCGCCCTCGACGCGCAGCTCGAAAACGGCGATGTCGCGCTCAGCCGGCGGTCCCGGGGATTTTCCGGTGGCGAGGTCGAACCGCGCCTGGTGCAGCGGGCGTTCGATGATTCCGCCTTCCTCACAGCCATTCGAGAGCAGCGCGAACTCATGGCTGCATACGTCAGGTATCGCCAGCAGCCGGTCGCCGCTGCGGAAGAGGCCGACGGCAAGGCCGGACGCCGAGCAGCTCGCCCTCTTGCACCTCGCCGGCGCGCCAGGTCGCCACGGCATCGCGCTCTATTCCGCCGCCAGCCCCCTGCTCCTCAGCCAGCAGCCGCTCGACCATGCCGCGCATATGGAGCCGCGCACCGTCGGAATCGATATCGACAAGACCGATCTCGCTGCACTCCGAGAGCCGCGCCTGCTGCGCCACGTTGTCCTCGAGGAAGGTTCTGGCGATCTCGTCATAGAGCTCCTCGGTTGCCTGCGGGTCGTCCTGGCGATCACCGTTGGTGTCGACCAGAAATCTCCGGTTTCAGGCCGTGGAAGATGCGCAGCGAGAAGCCGCCCTCGCGATTGCCCGGTTCATAGCCGCCGGTGACGGCATCGACCGCGCCGGTCCATTGGATGATGCTGGCGGGAGCGATGAATCCGAATCCCTGCTAGCGGTCGACGCGGCCTTTGAAGCCCACCGCCTTGACATCGGTCGGCGGCGGCGCCGAGTTCAGCATCGGGGAGGTATTTGAGCCCCTTGGGCGTGCGCGTCGTCTTCATCTTGGCTTCGACATGCGTCATCGGGTTGCCGCCGATGGTCTTGGCACGGACATAGCCGAGATGGGTGAGGTCGATGAGGTTGTCGACCATCAGCATATAGTTGGCGCCGATGTGATAGACGTCGTGCCTGTGCGGCCAGGCCTTGTGGTCATTGTGCCAGGGATAGTCGATGATGCCCGACGGGTCGGCCTTCGCCGCCTCGCCCATCCAGATCGAGATGATTTCGTCTTTCTCGACCACGGGATAGGAGCGCACCCGGGCGCGTTCCGGAATCAGCTCCTGGCCCGGCACGCGCACGCAGCCGCTGCGGTCGAACACCAGAGCCCCTGCTCGACCACCGTGCCCAGCCTGAGCGGCGTCGCGCGGTGGCAGCAGCGATCCTCGAGCGCGCCGACCTTGCCCTCGCTGTCGCGGAACATCACCAGAGCAGATGCGGCGCGCCACGGCGCCCGGCCCACCTCGTGCGCCCAGGCCGCCAACATACCAGTCGTTGCGGAGGAACATGATCCGACCTCGCTTGTGCGCCGCTGTGGGCGGTGTCGTTGACCCCCGCGAAAAGGTCGCACCGCGCGCCCAGGCCATCAAGCGAGCGGCGGCGGCGGCGTCGTGCCTATCGGCCGGACTCTTCGGCGGGGCCGACGAGACGCGGCGGCGCAGCAGGTTGCACGGCTCTCTCCGTCCCGCCGCGGCCGGCAATCGCGCCGCGCATCAGCGCCTCGGTGGTTGTCTCGACGCGCACGAGGCGCCGGTCGATCTCGCGCATGTCGGCAGCCATCGCCTTGATCTAGCTATGGCGCTAACGCGCTCCGTCAACATCAGAGGGGCTCTCAAGCCATCGACGACATCCTTCGTTATCCCTGCCACGCGAGTTCCTGTTCACGCTTTACGGCGAAATAGTCACGTATCCGCTGCAGGGCGCGGGCAGTCTCGAACCGGCAGCCGCCGCGGCGATTGCCGCTGGCGGGCGCGGCGCATATAACTGCCGCCGGCCGTTCTCGACAGCGCGGAAGCAGAAGGATGCGGCGGACCACGGGAGCGACAGCATGACGCAAGGCGCGCGCCTGCCCACGCTCGTCATCGGCGGCGGCATCGGCGGTCTCACCGCCGCGCTGGCGCTCGCGCGCGCCGGCCGGCCCGTCCACGTCGTCGAGAAATCGGTCGAGTTCGGCGAGATCGGCGCCGGGTTGCAGCTCGCGCCCAACGCCATGCAGGTCCTTGATCGCCTCGGCCTGCTGCTGGAGATCGATAAGCATGCGGTCTATCCCAGCCGGCTCGTCTGGATGGACGCGATCGCGGCGACGCGCATCACCGAGATCGATCTCGGCGAGGCGTTCAAGCGCCGCTACCGCCATCCCTACATCGTCATGCATCGCGGCGACCTGCTGTCGGTGCTGCTGGCGGCGTGCCGGGCGGAGTCCCGCATCGCGCTTGAGACCCGGCGCGACGTTATCGCCATTGACGATCTCGGCGACAGCGCCGTGGCGCGCTGCGCCGACGGCACGGTCTACGAGACCGATCTCCTCGTCGGCGCCGACGGGCTGCACTCGACGGCGCGGCGCCTGTTCTCCGACGACGCGCCGATCCATGACGGCTATGTCGCCTATCGCGGCACCATCCCAATGGAACGTCTCTCGGCGCATGCCGGGCTCGACAACGTCGTCATGTGGGTCGGCCCAGAGATGCATTTCGTGCAGTATCCCGTCCGCCGCGGCGAACTTTACAACCAGGTCGCGGTGTTCCGTAGCCAGCGCTACACGCCGCTCTCCGAGGATTGGGGCACGGCCGAGGAACTTGACGCGCATTACGCGCAGACCTGCGATTACGTCCGCGGCTGCGTCAGCCAGATGTGGCGCGACCGGCGCTGGCTGATGACCGACCGCAAGCCGATCGCGCGCTGGACGCGCAAGCGTATCGCGCTGCTGGGCGACGCGGCACATCCGATGTACCAGTACATCGCCCAAGGCGCCTGTCAGGCGATCGAGGACGCGCTCGTCCTGGCAACGCATGTCGCCGCCGCGCCCGGCGATCTGCCGGCCGCGCTCGCCGGCTATGAACACGCGCGCACGCGGCGCACCGCGCGGGTTCAGATCACGGCGCGGGCGATGGGGGCGTTCTTCCACCTTGACGGCATGGGCGCCCTCCTGCGCAACGAGATGATGGCGGCGCGCTCATCGACCGACTACTCGATGCTCGACTGGCTCTACGGTCATCAGGTGTGAGCCGATGACCGGCTGCTATTTTAAGGATCCGGCGAGCGCGTCTTCACCGAGCGTTGCCTCCGTCGGGTGCGTGCGCGCCGCGCCGGCGAGGGCCAGAGCGGGAGTCCGACGGCTGATGCCCGCGACGAGGTGCCCGCCAGCAATGGCATCCAATCGAGCGGCAGGGCCGAGGCGCGCCGTCGACGCGCGCCGATCGAACTTCGCGAATGCGCGGCGCACCGGCTTTTGACGGGTTCTCGCCCGCCCCGGGCGGGGCTGCGGGCCTGGACCAACCTTACGCGATCATCCATCTTTCCTGCGGCCCGATCTCGCCCTTGGAATGAGGACGCCGTGGTTCACGGCTGGGCCGTCCTGATGCTGGCGATCGCTCGCGCGCTGGTCCGCGACCCGAAGATCGTGCTGCTCGACGAGCCGTTCGAGGG
>JASHRZ010000245.1 GCA_030037055.1 Alphaproteobacteria bacterium | reverse complement strand
AAAAAATGATGAGCTTGAACCGGCGACAACACCGTTATGAGCGGGGGAAAAAGGCCTGGAGAACCGCAGAAAACCTAGGTTTTTCGCAACGAAACGCTGAATCCGGCTGCAAGTGATTGCAACGGTTTACGTTCGGTTGCGTGCCCACTGCGTGCCCGCACCATCATTCACTGGCCAAGCGATAGAGCGCTTCAGCGAGCCGGTCGCGGTCGAGCGAGGGTATGGGGAGCATTTTCCGATGGATGACGCCAGCAGCCTCGACCCGCTGCCAGAACTCCTGGTCCATCACGACCGCGACGCCAGCCGTCATCCAGAATCCGTCTGGCTGGAATACTCGCGTTGCGATTTCGGTGCCCGCGGGAGCCGTCGCCTCCAGGCCCCGGTCCACGAGCCACAGCGTCTGACCCGAGATCAGATCCGTGAGGTCGACGCCGGCACCCTGGTGGCACCCCATGACACGGAACACCGAAAAGTGGGCGGCCCGCATTGCGTCGAGAACGCGCTTTTCTCCATCGGCAGGCGTGCCATTGAGCTCAGCCACGTAGCACGACGCGGCCTTGGCATGGTCCGAATAGATCGCCAGGTCGGCGGCGCATGCCAGGTCATCCAACTCCCGCTCGTCAACCTGAGCCGCCGCCTCGATCAGGCCGAGGCGTACCCCAATTTCCGCAATCGGCCCACGCCACAGCTGCGCCGCCAGTGCGCTATGATGGGCGGTGCTGATTGACCGATAACAGTCATAGAGTTCGAGAAGCGTTGCACGCGATCCACCGTCGCCCTGGGGACCGTCCGCGGGAACATAAGGGATCAGTCCGCGCTCGCATGCCTCGACCTGAACCGGGCGCGGCATTCCGCGGATATCGACAACCAGCCCGTCGACCTCGAGCAGCCACATCAGCCCCGCGGCCTGAAGCCGGCCGGGGAGCATCCAACGGTGATCCCACGGGCCGATCCCGAGCGCGTTGCGCACCGCCTTCGCCTTGTTGCCGCCAGTGCTCGGCGCGACGCCGAACCGGACACACACGTCCGCCAGACGCATATGCGGTAGGGTGCGCTTGCTATCGAGAAAGTTGACTTGGCCGAGCGCGTAAACCACTCCGCAAGCCCAGGTGTGTGTTTGACCCGACAACACCGGACTCGGACGCTTACGGCACAACGCGGCGACAGCCCGACGCGCTAGTTCGGCGTAGTCGTCGTTTAGGTGTTCGCGACAGAAGGCGTCGGTCAAGCTCGTGAGTTCGTGATATCGCCCGAGCATGGTCTTCGGCACCGCGGCGGACTGCGCGCTGCGTCGCGTGCTCATGATCGCCTCATGTTCGCGACTATACCCAACATGCCAAGGATCTCCAACTCGCGCAGTCGTTTGATGCGTTTGTTGCGGCGCTTCTGATATCGCGCGATCTGGCGCGCCAGGGGCGATCGGCGGTCGAAAGTCAGATGGGTGATCGAGACGTGGAACACCCGTGCATCGTCCGCATCGCTGGCCTGGAACCGGCACATGATGCCGTCCTCATCCCCGCGTAAGAGACTTCGCTTACCTTGCAGAGCCGCCCTGCGCTCCAATCGTGGATCTGCTCTCGGACGACAGCCGTCAGACGCGGGGTCGCCCTGGCCGTGAGCGGCAGCGCCTCCCGCATGACGCTCACGAGGAAAACGACTTCCACCGGATCATCGATCGTCACAGAAAGCCCCCGCGATCGGCACCCGCACTATACGCGCATCGCGACGCGCGTGCATGAGCAATTCGCCGCTTCGAGGTCGCGAATCGAAAATATTCATTCAGACGACGGCGATGCGATAGCGGTCCAAGACCTCCGCCAGCTCGGAGCACCGAACCAATCGGCGTTGCCTCCGAGCTCTGAGCTTTCGAATCGCGCGATCGTAGATGCGAGGTTCTCGTCCTCATTGAGGCGTAACGCGTAACGAATTCCGTCGGGCATGTCTGGATGGCAATAGAACGCCCGGCTCGCTCGCCGCCCGTGTTGGTGGGATCGCGCCCGTGCAGCGTCGGTTGGTATACCCATGATGATGGCACTGCCGCGCCGGAGGTCGACCACGGTGAGCGGCTTCTCGCCGACGATCTCGACGTATGCGTAGCGGTCGAGTTCGTCCGATGGAATCAGAAGCGTTCCGGCATTTCGGTTCCGTGCGTCGCGAACGATCGTCTCCAGGAACGCAACCTCGAACGTAGCGCCGACATAATAGACGCCGAAGCGATCGCGGGCACGACGCCGCGGATCGGAGAAGCGGCTCGGAGCATAACCGGAGCCGAGGGGGTCGGCGAACCTGTCGAGGAACAGATGATGCCAGACGGTGCCGGTGGCGATCCGCGTCGTAACGAGGCGCGCCGAGGGCGGCGGGTAGACCAATCGAGCCACGCGATCAGGAGAAGGCGCCGGTGGCGGCGTTCTCGGCTGCTGCCAACACCCCGTCGACTCTGTCCCCCTTCAAGGCATCCACCGCACGCGTTCCTCCGACCTCCGGGTGCCTCTGTAGCAGGAAGCGGTACACGGTCCAGGGGCTGTTAGCCAAGATCGCGAACAGGCGCGGCAGCGCCGGAAGCAAGCGGCGATTCGGCAACACCTGCCAGCTCAGATAGCGGATGCCCTGCTTGGCGAACTCGAGTCCCAGTCCTTCGTGCCGCCGGCGCTTGAGGCGCACGCCCTCCTCGGACATTCCAAGGCGCTCTGCCATCTGCGCGGCGCTCAGCATATCCCGACTCGAGAGTAGACCCCGTTTGAGCACATCGCCCCGCGCCTTGGCGTCGCTCAGACCCGCCCACACTCCTGGAGCACGAACGTTTTGCGATCACGCACGCACCGCCCAACCACGCCGAGGTCGATCACCCGACGGAAACCGAGCGGCAGACCTATGACGCGGTGCGCCGGTTGCGGACCCGGCTCGAGCAGGAAAAGCTACCGCACGCCTTGACGTCGGACCGCCTTCGCGCGCTTTTCTCGGCCTAGTCGAGCGTTGCTCGCAGTGCGCGCGTCGATTTTCGAGCGTGCTCACACGCGGCGCTGCTCACGCTTGGCGCAGATTCCCGCAGCGAGACGGTTCAATTCGTCGACCGCACCGTCACGTAAGGCGCGTTCCAAATGCCGAACTGAAGTTGATGCCTTCGAATCCCACGGGGAAA
>JASHRZ010000244.1 GCA_030037055.1 Alphaproteobacteria bacterium | reverse complement strand
CGCATGGTCATGAAGCCCGTCGAAATAACCAAGGCATCCCGCCCGTCGCGGAGAAGCTTGGCCTCGCCCAGTTTGAACTGGTAGTCATATTCGTCGAGAACCAGCGGGACATTACCGCGCAGCAGCCTTAAGTAGACCGGCCCCTTGTGGGCGGCGATCGCGGGAACGATCTGCTCGATCTCGTGCGCATCGCACGGATCGATGATGGTCAGGTTCGGCATGCCGCGGAAGATCGCAATGTCCTCCGTTGCCTGATGGCTTGGCCCGTAGCCTGTCGTCAGCCCTGGCAGGGCGCAGACGATCTTGACATTGAGGTTTTCCTCTGCGATCGCCAGGCAGATGAAGTCATAGGCGCGCCGGGATGCAAATACGGCGTAGGTTGTCGCGAACGGCGTGAAGCCTTCGCGCGCCATTCCGGCCGCCGCGCTCATCAGAAGCTGCTCCGCCATGCCCATCTGGTAGAATCTGTCGGGATGAGCCTGCGCGAAGATGTGCAGGTCGGTGTACTTGCTGAGGTCGGCCGTCAGGCCGACGATATCGGGCCGCGTCTCCGCCAGTGCCGCGAGCGCCTGGCCGAACGGTGCCGGCTTCGTGCGTTGCCCCGGGGCCGCAAGCGAGGCGATCATTGCCGAAGTGGTAAGGCGGGAAGCGCCCTTCTGGCCGCCCTCGCCCTGTTCCGTGAGCCTGACGGGCCGCGTATATTTTGAGTGCCTCATGATTGCCTCCGGGCCTCGAGGATCTGCAGCGCCTTCTGCCATTCGTCCTTCTCAACGCGCAGGAAGTGGTTGCTTTCGCGTTCCTCCAGAAACGGCACGCCTTTCGCCATCTTGGTGTCGCAGATGATAACGCGCGGCCTGGGTTCGGACAGCGCGCGGGCCATGTCGAAGGCTTCGACCAGGGCGTCGATATCGTTGCCGTTCACCCGCTGGACGTGCCAGCCGAACGCCTCGAATTTCGGCCCCAGTGGCTCGAAGGACAAGACCTTGGTCGACGGGCCATCAGCCTGCTGATTGTTCACATCGACGATACCAATCAGATTGTCGAGCTGAAAGCTGCTGGCGGACATGGCCGCTTCCCACGTGGAGCCCTCGTCGAGCTCTCCATCCGATAACAGGTTGTAGACCAGGGACTTGGATTTCTTGCGCTTGAGTGCCAGGGCAAAGCCGATCGCGATCGGCAAACCATGGCCCAAAGAACCGCCCGTGATCTCCATTCCTGGCGTGTAGGCCGACATGGCCGACATGGGCAGACGGCTGTCGTCCGTCCCGTAGGTTTCGAGTTCATCTTCGGGCAGAACGCCGGCCTCGATCAAAGCGGCGTAGAGCGCGATGGCGTAGTGGCCGATCGAAAGCAGAAAGCGGTCGCGACCCTCCCATTCGGGGTCATCGGGCCGGTAGCGCAGCGCATGGAAATAAGACACGGCGAGGACGTCGGCGATGCCGAGCGCCTGGGCGATATAGCCCTGTCCCTGCACCTCGCCCATCCGCAGGGCGTGCCGGCGAATGCGGTATGCCCTGTCGACGAGCGACACGTTGGAGACGGCGGTTCGGGCCGTGGCTCGTGGTTCGGTTTGCATTCCTTTTCCTCCTGCGGCTCGGCGTCCGTTTCCCGGACGAGCGCGGACTCTCAATGGATCAGCATGCCGCCATTGACGTCGATCACGGCGCCGGTGATGTAGGACGACAGCTCGGAAGCCAGGAACAGGCACGCATTGGCGACGTCGTCGGCGACGCCGAGACGTTTGAGGGGAACACCTTCGGCAATCTGTGCCTTGACGTCCTCGCTGAGCTTGTCGCCGGTAATGTCGGTCTGAATCAGGCCTGGCGCGATGGAATTGACGCGAATGCCATCCGGCCCGAGCTCCCTGGCCATGGCCTTGGCGAGCCCGAGGATGCCGCCCTTCGCGGCACTATAGTGCGGTCCGCCGAAGATCCCGCCGCCGCGCTGGGCGGAGACCGACGACATGCAGACGATGGAGCCTGACCTCTGCCGGCGCATGTGAGGGATCGCCGCCTGGCTCATGTAGAGCGTTCCGCGCAGGTTAACATCGAGCACGGCATCGTAGTGCTTCGGCTCGATGTCCATGATCTTTAGCGGCTGGGTGATGCCGGCATTGTTGATGAGCACGTCGACGCGACCAAACTCGCGGACCGCCTGATCGATCGACGCCAGGCATGCGCTCTTGTCCGTCACATCGCAAGCAAGGCCGCGATGCCCTTCCCCGATTTCCGCGGCGGCGGCCTTCGCCTGCTTCTCGTCGAGGTCCAGGATGACCGCGCGGCCGCCATGACGCGCGAAGACGCGTGCCGTCGCGCGGCCAATCCCGCGTGGCGAGGCAGCGCCGGTAATGATGCAGACTTTCTCCGATAACAGCATACCGGCTCTCCCCGGGTCCAAGTTGACGCGTCAGTTTGAAACGGCTCCGACGTGAGGACAAATGGTGTGTTTGCAAGCATTCTTGAATCGGATTCATGTATGGCAAGCGCCTCGCCGCTCGGGGCCAGGCGGGGTCGTGGCCACGGAGAACGCAGGCTGCGAGGCAACCTTCGGCGTCTCTGCGCGGAGATGCTCAACGGCACCTGCGGGAAGGGCCTGGCCCCGGCCGCCGGACGAGCGAGCCAGACGACCCGAGACCTGCAGCGATCCTCAATCAGAGCAGCTCGGGTCGAGCTTGAGCTCGCGCATCAGCCATTCGGTGAAGAGCCTCAGCGTCCTTCGCGGGTGGGGGCTTTTGGGGGAGACGAGATGGTGTCCAACATAATGTATGCTTTCCGAGCGGTCGGCGAGCGGTGCAACGAGGCGACCGCACGCGATTTCTCGTTCCGCCAGCAGCGTTGACTCGAGCGCAACGCCCAACCCGTCGGCTGCCGCGGCGATCGCCAGGAAACTGCGGTCGAATCGGAAGCCGCGTGGGGGCGGTGCCGCAAGCCGGTTCAAGGCGAACCACGCAGGCCAGCGGACTTGCTTATTGTCACTCTGGATCAGGTTCTGATCGAGGAGGTCGATCGGGCGATTGATCGATTGGGCGAGTTGGGGTGCGCACAGCGGCGTGACAGTTTCCTCTCCCAAAGCCAGCACCGAAAGGCCGGAGTGCGGAGCCAGACCGTAGACGATGTCCGCATCGTACTCGTCATCCGTGCTGAACCGCGCGTAGTCAGTGCCGGCTGCCAGACGCACCTCGACATCCGGGCACTGTGCCAGAAATCGCCCAAGCCGCGGCGCCAACCATTGGGTCGCGAAGCTTGGGGCGGAGTGCAGTCGCAGCAACTGGGGACCGCGCGTGGATACCAGCTCGAGGCCGCGGCGCAACTCAGCGAATGCCGGGCCAACATGGCGCATCAACGCCTCGCCTTCGGCGCTCAATCTCACATTGCGGCCGTCGCGCTCGAACAAGACCACCCCGAGCGCCTGTTCCATCTTGCGGATGGCGTGGCTTACGGCACTAGGCGTCAGATGTAGTTCTGCAGCGGCGGCTTGAAGCGAATTCCGACGACCGGCTGCTTCGAATACGCGCAGCTGCGCCACCGGCACGTTCGACAGCATGAGCCGTAGAATGAACCCAATTCAAGGATCGTGTAAATGCGGAATTGGTGGGTCGCCTCAGGCGGTTCTCGCAGCATTCCGACCCGGTGACCTCGTTTTACGGTCGCCACAAACTCATGGAGCTCGCGCGGCCGGCCCCTCAGTCGAGGCCGCGCTTCGAGGGCTCCGCTTGGCCCTCCACGGGCGTCACCTGATGGGGCCGTGCCGATGTGTCTGCGGCACTTGAGCAGGTGACGGCCGCCTTTAGGGGGCGCAATGGCAGCGCCGGTTGACCCAGGCCAAGAAAGCGCCACCCTCTGGTCATCGGCGCCTTCAACAGAGGATCCAAGCCTTCGTCCCAGCTTGGGGATGGGAGCCGTCGGGGCGCGGGCGGGCACGCCATCGAGTGTGCGGGGCGCTCCCAAGGCTTCAAGATCATGTCAGCCGGGGAGGGCGCTCGTAGGGTATGCCACTGGCCTGTCGCCCATCATCGATTACCACGTTTACCACACGACCGAGCCAGGTGGGCGCGCGGTGTCTCGGGATCGGCAACTGGCGGGACTCGTATCTTGGCGACGCTCATCGACTCGGGGCCCGGGGGCCGTCGTTGCAGGTGGACTTTCAACAGATCGAAATCGATCGGCTTGGTGATGAATTCCATGGCGCTGAATGGCGCCCCGCGTCGGCGCCGATCATCATCGCCACAAACGCTCACCATCTCACGGGCAGCTCGGGGTGCCGCTCCTTGATGACGTAGAGCCATTCGAGCCCGTCCACACCCTGAGGGGATGACGATGAACTTGTCGAGGGACTTCCCATTTCCGCGCTCAGTTCGATTCGACAAACAGCCGACAATCAGAACAGGATTCTCGTTGGGCACCACTCTTGGTAGGTCTGACCGAAGGATCTCTCAA
>JASHRZ010000243.1 GCA_030037055.1 Alphaproteobacteria bacterium | reverse complement strand
ACCACGCCCTGGCCCTCGCGGAAGAGGTCGGGCAGCGCACCGCTATAGGTCACCGCCACCGCATTGGCGCCGTCGGTGAGGCGGAAATGCACGGTCTTGCCGTCGGCCTCGCGCTTGAGGCTCGCCGTCTCGACGAGGCCACCGAGGCGCAGCCGTCGCCCGTCCGGCGCCGCCCGCGTCTTGAGCTCGGAGGGACTGGTGAAGAAGGCGAGGCTGTCATTGGCGCTGAGCGCCAGCAGCACCAGCGTCGTCGCCAATGCGAGCATGGCGAGGCCCAGCAGCACCGCGACAAGCCGGCGGCGCTTGCGCGTCATGGCTCGCGCCCGCCCTGCAGCCGCTCGAGCGTGCGCCGGCTGCGGCGATAGGAAGCGAGGCTCCACCACAGCAGCCCGCCGAGCACGCACAGCGTCAGGCCGTAGGCCGGCCAGACATAGGCGGCATAGCCGCCCATGGCGAGGAAGCGCGCGATGGCCTCGCTCACGAGGCCACCGCCTGCCGCGGCGAAGCGGCGGCATGGCGCTCGATCTCGGAGAGCAGCAGCACGCGGATCTTGGCCTCGATCAGCGTCGTGCGCATGCGGACCAGCAGCAAGGTCGCGAAGAACAACATGAAGCCCAGCACCATGATCGCCAGCGGCCACAGCATCGAGGCGTCAATGGTCGGCCCGCCGAGGCGGAAGACGCTCGCCGGCTGGTGCAGCGTGTTCCACCAATCGACCGAGAATTTGATGATTGGCAGGTTGACGATGCCGACCAGCGCCAGGATGGCGCCGGCGCGCGCGCCGCGCCCGGGCTCGTCGAAAGCGTTCACCAGCGCAAGATATCCGAGATAGAGGAAGAACAGCACCAGCACCGACGTCAGCCGCGCGTCCCACACCCACCACGTGCCCCACATCCGCTCGCCCCAGAGCGATCCCGTCACCAGGCAGAGCAGGGTGAAGCCGGCGCCCAGCGGTGCCGCGCTGAGCGCGGCGATATCGGCGAGCGGATGCCGCCAGATCAGCGCGATGGCGCTGGCGAGCGCCATTAGCGCATAGACCAGGCTCGCCATCCACGCGGCGGGCACATGCACGAACATGATCCGCACCGCTTCGCCCTGCTGGTAGTCGGGCGGCGCTATGAAGAGCGCGAGATAGAGCCCGATGCCGATGAGCGCCGCTGCGCCCGCCCCGCACCACGGCAGCAGCGCCGAAGACAGGCGCATGAAGCGGGCGGGGTTGGCGAAGCGGTGCAGGTTCACAAGGCGGCTCCGGTCACTCCAGCGCCTGGCGCAAGGCGGCGGCGGCGGCAAGCGGCGCGAGCGGCAGCGCCCCGGCCAGCAACGCTCCCAAGAGGAGCAGGTGCGGTCCGACGCCGAAGCCGCCGATGCTCGCTTCGATGGCGCCGACGCCGAAGATCAGCACGGGTATATAGAGCGGCAGCATGAGCAGCGACAAGAGCACGCCGCCGCGCCGCGCGCCCAGGCTGAGCGCGGCTCCCACCGCGCCGATCAGGCTGAGGGTCGGCGTCCCCAGCAACAGGCTCGCCACTAGCACCTTGTAGCCGGCCGCGTCGAGTTGCAGCAGCAGCGCCAGCAGCGGCGCCGTCGCGCTGAGCGGCAGGCCCGTCACCAGCCAATGCGCCAGGCACTTCGCCAGCACCTGTGCTTCGAGGGGCAGCGGCATCAGCGACAGCGCCTCGAGGCTGCCATCCTCCCAATCCGCCTGGAACAGCCGCTCGAGCGACAGCAGCGCCGCAAGCAGCGCCGTCACCCACAGGATGCCGGCGGCGATGCGGGCCAGCAGCTCTGGCTCAGGACCGACGCCGAAGGGAAAGAGGATGGTGGCGAGCACAAAGAATCCCACCACCATCGCCGCATCCCCGCCCTGGCGCAGCGCCAGCCGCAGATCGCGCTGCACCAGCAGGCGAAACGCGCTCACGCCGGCCTCGCGGCGAAATCGCTGAGGCAGAGAGTTGCCGCCCCCGCCATCGGCAGCTCCGTGTGCGTCGACAGCACCACGAACCCGCCCGCTTCGCGCTGGGCCGCGATCGCTGCCTGGAGGTCGTCGAGCGCGTCGCTGTCGAGACCGGTGGCGGGTTCGTCGAGCAGCCAAAGCGGCGCCGGGCTCGCCAGCAGCCGCGCCAGCGCCAGCCGCCGGCGCTGCCCCGCCGAGAGCAGCCGGCAGGGGGAACCGGCAAACGCCGCAAGGCGGAAGCGGGCAAGCGCTTGCCCGACATCGCCGCCGCCGCGCATCCCCGCCCAGAAGGCGAGATTTTCAGCCACGCTGAGCAGTGGCTTCACCGCCTCCTGATGGCCGATGAAATGGAGACGGGCGCGATGCGCTGGAGGGTCCTCGCCGACCGGCGCGCCGTCCCAGCTCAGCACCCCCGCCTCCGGCCGGCCGAGTCCCGCCATCAGCCGCAACAGGCTCGACTTGCCGCTGCCATTGGGCCCGGTCAGCACCAGCGCGCCGCCGGCGGCGAGGCTGAAGGAGAGACCGGCAAAGACCAGCCGCTCGCCGCGCCGGCAGGCGAGATCGATCCCGGCGAAGCCGGCGGCGGGAAGCATGGTGTGGCGGCCGGCGGGCATGGCTGGGCGGATGATGCCACCGAAGCGACGGCGCTTCCCGCAAAAAGCGACGACCCCGGCGGGGGGGAGGGTGCCGGGGCCGTCTATGAAGCGGTCGGGGGGAGACCGCTGCGAAGAACCGAGACGAGCCGATATCGCCTCGCGGCCTGTTAATAGGCGCTGGGAATGCGACCCGATTTCGATGGAATCATGGCGAAACGATGATTTCTCGCGTAGGGTGAGGCCGTGATTTGCCGGCGGAGCTCTGTCGGCGTACGGCAACGGTACAAGGGGGAACTCGTGGTCAACGGCGGGGTGGGGCGGTTCTTGGCAGCGCTGATCGTTCTTGGCGCGTGCGCCTGCGCCCAGCGGCAGACTGCCGTGGTCGATTGTGCGAATTTCGTGGTATCGCCCAGTGATTTTGGCATCGAATTCTTCGGGCTCGCGGGCATGGTGACGCAACAGGAGCATGCCTTCATCTGCCGCGGCTTGATGTTCGGTAGGGCGCAGGTGGCCTACGCAAAGATGGCGCAGCAGCAGTCGGGAAATCCGGCCGTGCTGAGTTTTGCCGAGGGGACCATCGGCGAGCAGGAGAAAATGAACCGGCGCCTGAGCCAGATCGCCGTGGAGCAGGACGGAATCATTCCGCCGCGCGGCCTCGACGCGCCTCACCTAGCCATGCGCGATCAGCTTGCCCAGCTTTCCGGTTACGCCTTCGACCACGCTTATCTCGAGAACGCGGTGCGCGATGGCCGGCTGGCGATCGCGGATTTCAAGAAGGAAGTGGAATCCGGCACCGAGCCCGTCCTGAACAAATTCGCCGCCAACTCGCTCCCCGTGGTCGAGCGGCGGGTGCAGCAGGCGCAAAGCATGATCGGGCAATAGCCGGGCGGCGCAGCTTGCGGAGGGGACGGCAAAGCGATGGCTGAAGCGGATGTCATTGCCGATATCTGAAATGAGAAGTTAGATGCCGACTTTGTGATAGGCCGTCCCCGTCGGCGAAGGATATTCTTCTGTGAGTCCGATTATTGCCGGGGCGGTGCAGGCGCCGGTCGGCGCGCGATCGTCGTCGCCGCCTCCCGACTTGGGCCCGAAGGTTCCGCCGGGCCACGGCATTGCACCAGAGGAGGACCGGCGATGAAAGGCGCGGCGGTGCGGTGGGTGGCGGTGCTGATCGTCCTTGGCGCATCCTCCTGCGCCGAGCGGGAGGAGGCCGCAGTCGATTGTGCGGATTTCGTCGTCTCGCCCAGTCAGTTTCTCATGGAATTCGCCGGGCGCGCCGGCGGGGTGACGGAACAGGAGCATACCTTCATCTGCCGCGGCACAATCTACGGCAGGGCGCAAGTGACCTTCGCCAGGATGGCGCAACAGCAAGCGGCAAGTCCGGCCGTGATGAGATATGCGGAGCAGACCCTCGGCGAGCAGGAGACGATGAACCGGCGCCTGGATCGGATCGCGGTGCAGGAGGACGGCGTCATTCCGCCGGACGGCCTCGACGCGCCTCATCTCGCCATGCGCGATCACCTCGCCCGGCTTTCCGGCGACGCCTTCGACCGCGCCTATCTCGAGAACGAGGTGCGCGATGGGCAGGCGGCGATCGCGGATCTCCAGGAGGAATTGGCCTCCGGCGCCGAGCCGATCCTGAACAAATTCGTGGCCACCGCGCTTCCTCTGGTCGAACAGCGCGTGCAGCTCGCGCAAAGCATCATCGGGCAATAGCCGGGCGGAGTGAGGGGCCAGTCGCGGATTTGCGGTCGTTCGTACTAGGCCAGCCAGCGCTTGCGGCGGCGGTAGTGCTTCACCTCGCGGTAGCTCTTGCGGCCGGCGGCGCCAAGCCCGAGATAGAACTCCTTCACATCCTCGTTGGTGCGGAGCGAAGCGGCGGCGCCGTCGAGCACGACGCGGCCGTTCTCCAGGATGTAGCCGTGATCGGCATAGCGCAGCGCCATGTTGGTGTTCTGCTCGGCGAGTAGGAAGGAGACGCCGGCGTCGCGGTTGAGCCGGCGCACGATCTCGAATATCTCCTCGACGATCTGCGGTGCCAGGCCCATCGACGGCTCGTCGAGCAGGATCAATTTCGGCTTCGCCATCAGCGCGCGGCCGAGCGCGGTCATTTGTTGCTCGCCGCCGGAGACATAGCCGGCGAGGCCCTGGCGGCGCTCCCTGAGGCGCGGGAAATAGCCATAGACCATCTCGAGGTCGGCCTGCAGGTTGCGCTTGCCGTCGCTGCGGGTGAAGGCGCCAGTGAGCAGATTCTCCTCGACCGTGAGATGGCCGAAGCAATGCCGCCCCTCCATCACCTGGATGACGCCGCGGCGCACGAGATCGTTGGGGGTGAGCCGGTCGACGCGTTCGCCCTCATAGCGGATCGCGCCCTTGGTCACCTCGCCGCGCTCGGCGCGCAGCAGATTGGAAATCGCCTTCAAGGTGGTGGTCTTGCCGGCGCCGTTGGCGCCCAGCAATGCTACGATGGCGCCCTTCGGCACCGCCAGCGACACGCCCTTCAGCACCAGGATGACGCGGCTGTAGACGACCTCGATGTTGTTGACGCTGAGCAGCGCCTCGCCCTCGGTCATGCCAGCTCCGATGGTCCCTTCGTCTCCCTCCCGCGCAATCGGCAGCAACCCGTTCGATCGCTTCGCGATCGAACCAGCGCGGCCAACCGCAGAGCGGTCGGCCGCGGTTGCTGGTCGGGGCGAGGGGTTTACTTCGCCTCGGCCGATTGCGCGGCGCAGTCGCGCGGCTTGATGCCCTTTTCCTGCGCGTATTTCAGCGCCGATTCCTTGTACTGCTCGCGCAGCACGTCGTTGTGCGGCTGGATCCAGTCAGAGGCGACGTTCCAATGCTCGCCGTCCCACTGGATGATGCGGACATTGCCGTTGCCCTTGTGGTCTTCGCAGGAGAGCTTGAGCGGGATGGCGAGGCCCTCGAATCCGAGCTGCGTCAGCCGCACTGGAGTGACGTTGAGGTGCTCGAATCCCCATTGCACCTGCTCGCCGGTCACCGGCTTCCTGCCGAAATGCTCCTGCGCCGTGCGCACCGCCTCGAGATCGTACATCGCATTGATCACACCGCGGTCATAGAGCACTTGGCCGACCTCGTCCTTGCTGCCGTGGCCGCCCCCCTTGGCATAGACGTATTTGAGGATGTCCCTGATCACGGGATAGTCGGCGCCGACGCCGTGAAAGGTGGTGGCCTTGTAGCCTTTGGCGGCGGGGCCCGCCGGAATCACGTCGGGCTCGGCGCCGGAGTACCAGACGCCGATGAAGTGATCCATGGGATAGCCCACCGCCGCCGCTTCCTTGATGGCAGTGGAGTTCATCACCCCCCAGCCCCACATGAAGACCCAGTGCGGCCGCTTCTGGCGGATTTGCAGCCACACCGACTTCTGGTCGATGCCCGGGGGCGAAACGGCGTATTTGTCGAACTCGAAGCCGTCCTCCTTAGCCAGGCGCTCGAGCGTGGCAATCGGCTCCTTGCCATAGGCGCTGTCGTGATAGACGAGAGCGATCCGCTTGCCTTTGAGCTTCGCCATGCCGCCTTCCTGCTGCGCAACATAGGTGACCATGGCGTCGGCCGAGTCCCAATAGGTGGCCGGGAAAGGGAAGGCATAGGGAAAGACCGGGCCGTAACTTGCATCGGCGCGGCCATAGCCGATGGTGGTGAGCGGGATCTTGTCGGCGACCGCGCGCTCGAGCAGCGCGTAGGTGATGCCGGTTGACAGCGGATCGACATAGGCGGCGCCCTTGGTCTTCAGCCGCTCGTAGCACTCGACGCCCTTGTCGTTGTTGTAGCCGTCCTCGCATTCCTCATAGGCGATCTTGACGCCGTCGATGCCGCCGTCCCGCGCATTGACCATGTCGAGATAGTCGGCATAGCCGTTGGCGAAGGGGATGCCGTTGGGCGCGTATGGCCCGGTGCGGTAGACCAGACGCGGCACGAATTGCTCGTTCTGCGCCAGCGCCTCGCCGGCGGCGAAGCCCCATCCTGCCGCGGCGGCGACGGCCAGCACGGCGATACTCTTCATTCGCATGGCTCCCTCCCTGTGGGGATTTGCTATTCTAACTCTTTTGACACTATCTCCGCGCGGGGAATGGCGCAAATGCGCTGACGCCGCGTTCGCGGGCGAGGCAGGCATGGCAAACCGCCGAATATATTTCCATAAAATTGGAAATGTAGAAAGATAGGCCGGATGCCGCGAGCTGCCCCGCAATGAACGCGCTCATCGTCGATTTCATCGCGAATTGCTGCGGCGTCGCCCGCAAGCCTCCGCCGAGACCGATCGAGTGTCCCGATATGAAGCGCCTGCACGTGCACGTTGCCGTTGAGGGATCTGGCCCGCTCGGTGCAGTTCTGCGCGACGCTGTTTGCCGCCCAGCCGGCGGTGCGGAAGCCCGACGACGCCAAATGGATGCTGGAAGACCCCGGCGTCAATTTGGCCATCTCCCAGCGCGGCTGCGCGACCTCCCATCTCGGAATCGAGGTCGAGGATGCGGCGGAGCTGGCCGAGGTCTATGCCCGCCTGCGGCGCGCCGAACGCTCGGTGCTCGCCACCGGCCTCACCACCCGCTGCTACGCCCACTCGCAGAAGCAGTGGATCCGATCCCCAGGGCGTGAAGTGGGAGACCTTCCTCACCAATGGTGAGAGTCAGTCGCTCGAGCAGCTCGGCGCGGCCATCGGCTGCTGCGGCGAGCCGGCGCCGGCGAGGACCGAGGCGCAAACCGGAGGCTGCGCCGCGCCCTGAGCGGCGCTCAGCCCGCTGGCGCGCGGTCCTCGATCTCTTCGGCCACTTCCTCGCAGATCGCCGCCAGCTCCAGCAGCTCCGCGGCCAGCGCCTCATCGGTAACGCTCTCCGCCCGCTCGCGGAACCTTGCCCCTTGCTCGCGCCAGAACGCCGCATCCTCCATGGCGCCTCATCTCCCCTGAGACGACCCACACTTTTTCAGGTTAACACGCGCGGCGCAGCGGCAACAGCGCCGTCGGCGCCCGCGCAAAAATGCCACACCCTACGGCGCCCTCCGAATCATCCGCCCCGCCATCCGCGGCATGCTTAGGATCACCCCACAGGACAAGGAGCCAACGCCGTGCTCACCTTCTCGATCCGCTACACGCTCGATGCCGCAAAGCTCGGCGATTTCGCCGCCTATGCGCGGGCGCTGCCGGCTTCGGCCCGGCGCTGCGGCGCGCAAGCGGTGACCTGTTACCTGCCGACCAAATTCGCCGGCCCGACCAATCGGGCGCTGGCGCTGATCGATTTCCCGAGCTGATTTCCCGAGCCTTGCCGCCCATGAGCCGTATCGCGAGGGCCTAGCGCAGGATCCCGAAGCGGCGGAGATCCTGCGCCAGGCAGAGCGGTCCCACTGCATCCTGATCGAGGACCGCGCCATCCTCCAGCGCGCCGGCGCCGCATAGCGCCCCTCGCCTGCGCTCCATCGCTTGGCAGGCGGTGGATTAGGTGCAAGATGCCCTCCCTCGGGATGGCGCTGGAGGCGCTGGGATGACCCTTGACCTGATCCTGCGCAACGCAGTGCTGCCGGACGGGCGCGCCGGCATCGATCTGGCAGTGCGCGACGGCCGTTTCGTCGAAATCGCCCCGGCGATCGCCGCCGCGGCATCGCGCGAGATCGATGCGGCGGGCCGCCTCGTGACGCCGCCCTTCGTCGACGCCCATTTCCATCTCGATGCGACGCTCACCTTGGGGCTCGCCGGCAAGGTCAACGAGACCGGGACCTTGGCCGAAGGCATCCGCCTGTGGGACGAGCTCCGGCCGCACATTTCCGCCGAGGCGCTCCGCGCCCGCGCGCTCGCCTATTGCGATCTCGCGGTAAGCCAGGGGCTGCTCGCCATCCGCAGCCATGTGGATGTGAGCGACGACGCGCTGATGGGCGCCGAAGTGCTGGTCGAGGTGAAAAAGCAGGTGGCGCCCTATCTCGATCTGCAGCTCGTCGCCTTCCCGCAGATGGGCTATTTCGCCAAGCCCACGCTCGCCGGCAATCTCCGCCGCGCGCTCGATCTCGGTGTCGAGGCCGTGGGCGGCATCCCGCATCTGGAGCCGACGGCCGAGCTCGGCCGTGAGAGCATCCGCGCGCTCTGCGCGATCGCGGCCGAGCAAGGCCTCCTTGTCGACATGCATTGCGACGAGACTGACGATCCGGCGTCGCGCCAAGTGGAGACGCTCGCCTATGAGACGCGCCGCCTCGGGCTTTCCGGCCGCGTCACCGGCTCGCATCTCTGCTCGTTGCATTCCATGGATAATTTCTACGCCGCCCGCCTCATCGGCCATATGGCGGCGGCGGGGCTCGCCGCGGTCGCCAATCCGCTGGCCAACATGGTGTTGCAGGGCCGCTTCGACAGCTATCCCAAGCGCCGCGGCATGACCCGCGTGCCGGAGCTGATGGCCGCTGGCTGCGCCGTGGCGCTCGGCCATGACAGCGTGCTCGATCCCTGGTATCCGCTGGGCCGCGCCGACATGCTCGAGGTGGCGCATATGGCGGTGCATGCCGGCCACATGACCAGCCAGGCCGGCATGCGCGCCTGCTTCGCCGCCGTCACCGAGACGCCCGCGCGCATCCTGGGGCTCGAGGGCTACGGCATCGAGGTGGGCCGCTACGCCGATTGCGTGATCCTGCAGGCGCGCGATCCCGTGGAGGCGATCCGCTTGAAGCCGGTGCGGCTCGCCGTGGTGCGGCGCGGCCGCGTCATCGCCGAAGCGGCGCCGGCGGTGAGCCGCCTCAGCCTGCCTGGCCGGCCGGAGACCCTCGATCCGGCGGCCATAGCAGCGATCGGGGTTTAGTCTCGCCCACCGCGGCGGGACGCCGCGCTGTCAGCCGAACCGTCCCGTGACATAGGCGTCGGTCCGCGGATTCTGCGGATGGGTGAAGATGACCTCGGTACGGTCGAACTCGATGATCTCGCCGAGATACATGAAGGCGGTGTAGTCGGAGACGCGCGCCGCCTGCTGCATGTTGTGGGTGACGACCACCACGCAATAGTCGCGTTTGAGCTCGTCGATCAGCTCCTCGATATGGCTCGTCGAGATCGGATCAAGGGCGGAAGCGGGTTCGTCGAGGAGCAGTATCTCGGGCTCGATGGCGATCGTGCGCCCGACGCAGAGGCGCTGCTGCTGCCCGCCGGAGAGCGACAGGCCGCTGTGATGCAGCATGTCCTTCACCTCGTCCCACAGCGCCACGCGGCGCAGGGTCCGCTCGACCCGCTTGTCGAGCGCCGATCGCGAGAGTTTTTCGTAGAACCTGATGCCGAACGCGATGTTCTCGTAGATCGACATGGGAAAGGGCGTCGGCTTCTGAAAGACCATGCCGACGCGCGCGCGCAGCAGGTTGAGGTCGACCGAGCGGTCGAGGATGTTGCGGCCGTCGATCAGCACCTCGCCGGTGCAGCGCTGATCGGGATAAAGCTCATAGATCCGATTGAAGACGCGCAACAGCGTCGACTTGCCGCATCCCGAAGGACCGATCAAGGCGGTGACGCATTTGTCGCGGACGGTGAGATTGATCCCACGGAGCGCGCGGGACGCGCCGTAATAGAAATCGAGATTGCGCACGACGATCTTCTCCGGCGTCTCGGCGCCGCTCACGCGCCGCTCGTGCGCGACGGGCCGCGCGGGCAGCGAGACCAGGCCTCCCACGCTGCGCTCGGGCGTGTTGATCTTTGCCATGCCTGCTCCCCTTGCGGGCTCGCCGGCGCGTCGCCGGATCCGATCCCTCGATGGTGCAGCCTGATTAACGCCATTTGGCGGCCAAGGCCGTGATACAGATCAAGGCGCGGGCGATCCGATCGTCCTATGTCGGCTGGCGCGCGCGCTGTCATGATTTCGTCATCATGCGCAGCTCCTTGATTGAGCTGGATCAAAGACGCTTCGCCGGCGCGTGATAGGAATTCCGCTCGAGGTGCACGATGAAAAAACTGATCCTGGCGACGGACGGCTCGGAGGACGCCCTGCGTGCACTCGATTTCGCCGTCAAACTCGCGGTGACCTTCGACGCGGAGTTGTGTCTGGTCAACGTCATCGCGGATATGGGGTTGAGTCGCGACGAGCTGCGGGAGTTCTCGCGCGCGGAGAACGTGTCGCTTGCCGAGGTGCTCGACACTCAGGCGCAGGAGATCCTGGAACGCACCAAGAGCCGCGCGCAGGAGCTTGGCGCGCGCCGATTACGCACGGAAGCGGCGACCGGCGATCCCGCGGAAATGATCCTCGCGGTGGCGGCGCGGGAAGGCGCGGACGGCATCGTCGTGGGCAAGCGCGGCTGGGGGCCGTTGCGCGGCATGCTGCTCGGCAGCGTCTCGCAAAAACTCGCCTCGCTCGCGCGCTGCCCGGTGATCGTGGTTCCCTGAGCCCGCGGCGGCGCGGCCGTCGACGCTTTTCTCGCCCCGCCGTGGCGGCGCTGACGGCGCAGGCCGCGAGCTAGTGCTGCGAATCGGAAATGTCTGAGACGGTGCGCGATATCTGTCGAACCCCGCCTTCCCGCCGCGCGAGAGCCGCTCCACGCTCATTCCCTCTCCGCTCCGCGAGGGGGGAACTGCGGCGTGTCACGGATTTGCGATAGTCGGTACTGGCCGGGCTCCGCCTCAATACGGAAACGGCCACAGCCTGAGCTTCTCCTTCCCGATCTGCCAGAGGCGCGCGAGGCCGCGCGGCTCGACGATGAGGAAGAAGACGATCAGCGCGCCGAAGATCATCGACTGCAGATTGGTCACGGTGTTGACCGGGATCTCGAGCCCGACGAGGCGCGGCGTGTTGTCGAGGAAGATCGGCAGCAGCACGATGAAGCCGGCGCCGAGGAACGAGCCCAGGATGCTGCCGAGGCCGCCGATGATGATCATGAACAGGATCTGGAAGGAGCGGTCGATGTCGAAGGCCAGGGGCTCGACCCCGCCGGTATAGATGAAGGCCCACATCGCGCCGGCAATGCCGCAATAGAACGAGCTCACGGCAAAGGCCAGGAGCTTGGTCTTGAGCGGATGGATGCCGATGATCTCGGCGGCGATGTCCATGTCGCGGATCGCCATCCAGGAGCGGCCGATCCGCCCGCGCACCAGGTTCTTGGCGGCGAAAGCCAGCACCGCGACGAAGCTCAGCACGAAGAGATATTTATCGACCGGATTGGCCTCGGCGCCGGTGACGTAGAAATGCCCGAGCACCGCGCGCTGCGGCGCGCTGATGACCCCGGAGGAGCTGTAATTGGTGAACCACGGAAATTTGTTGAACATCCAGATCAGGAAGAACTGCGAAGCGAGCGTCGCTACCGCGAGATAGAACCCCTTGATCCTGAGGCTCGGGAAGCCAAAGAGCAGCCCCACCAGCGCGGTGATCACCCCGGCGATGAGAAAGACCGCAACGATGTTGAGGCCGGGAAAGCCGGTGGCGAGTTTGTATGTCGCGAACGCCCCAACCGCCATAAAGCCGCCGGTGCCGAGCGAGACTTGGCCCGCATAGCCCGTCAGCAGGTTGAGGCCCAGCGCCGCCAGCGCGAAGACCAGGAACGGGATCATAATGGTCAGCAGCCAGTACTCGTTGCCGAGCAGCGGCACCGCGACATAGGCGATGAGCAACGCCGCGGCGATGAGGAAGCGGTCCTGGCGAATCGGAAACACCGCCTGGTCGGCGGCATAGCTCGTCTTGAATTGTCCAGCCTCGCGGTAGAGCATGCTAGCTAAACGCGTTCTATGATGCGCTCGCCGAACAGGCCTTGCGGCCGGAAGAGCAGGAAGACCAGCGCCAGCCCATAGGCGAACCAGTCCTCGATGGCGCCGCCGGTGGCCGGGCCCCAGAACACTTCCGCCACCTTCTCGCCGGCGCCGACGATGAGCCCGCCGACGATGGCGCCGGGCACCGAGGTGAAGCCTCCCAGGATCAGCACCGGCAGCGCCTTCAGCGCCACCAGCGCGATCGAGAACTGCACGCCGAGATTGCTGCCCCAGAGGATGCCGGCGACGAGCCCGACGACGCCCGCCACCGCCCAGACGATGACCCAGATGGTCTTCAAGGGAATGCCGACCGAGAGTGCCGCCTGGTGATCGTCGGCCACCGCGCGCAGCGCGCGGCCCACCGCCGTCTTCTGGAAGAACACCGCAAGCGCCGCCACCAGGCTGCCGCAGACCGCGGCGGCCACGAGGTCGAACTCGTTGACCAGGACCCCGCCGATGATCAGCGGGTCCTTGGGAATGCCGATATCGAGCGGATGCACGTCGCCGCCCCAGACCAACTGGCCGAAGCCGTCGAGGAAGAAGGTCAGGCCGATCGTCGCCATGAACAGGATGATCTGCTCCTGATTGACCAACGGCCGCAGCACCACCCATTCGATGGCAAACGCCATTGCCGTCATCACCGTTGCCGCCACCAGGAACGCCGCCCAGACCGGCATGCCCTTCTCCAGCATGCCGACGAAGGTGAGCGCGGCGAACAGCACCATGGTGCCCTGGGCGAAATTGAACACGCCCGAGGCCTTGTAGATCAGAACAAAGCCCAGAGCGACCAGCGAATACATCACGCCGGTGAGCAGCCCGCCGATCAGCACCTCGAGCAGGAATTCGGGATTGTCCCACATACTCGCAAAGGGCGTGACGAACACCGCGTCGAGGAATTCCATGCGGCCAGGTCCTATCGCGCCGGCGTAGCCCTCTCCCCCTGCGGGAGAGGGAGGGGCCCGACGAAGGCGGGCGGGTGAGGGCTGCGACGCGGCGAGCAGCGCCATCGCCACCGGCAGGCATCCGTCGCCGTCGCAATTGCGATCGTCCTTACAGGCGCTCGCCTAGTCATGTGACACGCCGAGATAGGCGTCGATCACGTCCTGGTTGCGGCGTACGCTGTCGGGGGGACCGTCGGCGATCTTGCGGCCGTAATCGAGCACGACGACGCGGTCGGAAAGGTCCATGACCACGCTCATATCGTGCTCGATCAGCGCGATGGTGGTGCCGAACTCGTCGTTGACGTCGAGGATGAAGCGCGACATGTCCTCCTTCTCCTCGACGTTCATTCCCGCCATCGGCTCGTCGAGCAGCAGCAGGGTCGGCTCCATGGCGAGCGCGCGGCCGAGCTCGACCCGCTTCTGCAGCCCATAGGGGAGTTGGCCCACCGGCACCTTGCGGATCGCCTGGATCTCGAGGAAGTCGATGATGCGCTCGACGAAGCTGCGATGCTCGAGCTCCTCCTTGAGCGCCGGGCCCCAATGCAGCGCCTGCCACAGGAAGTTGCGCCGCATCCGCAGCAGGCGGCCGGTCATGACATTGTCGAGCGTGGTCATGCCGCGGAAGAGGGCCACATTCTGGAAGGTGCGGGCGATGCCGGTCTCCGCCGCCTGGTGCGGCCGCATGCGCCGGCGCGTCTCGCCCTTGAAGGTAATGGTACCGCGTTGCGGGTGATAGAAGCCGTTGATGACGTTGAGCATCGACGTCTTGCCGGCGCCGTTCGGGCCGATGATGGCGAGGATCTCGTGTTCGCGGATCTCGAGGCTGACATCGCTCAACGCGCGCACGCCGCCGAAGGCGAGGCTGATCTGCTCGGCCTTGAGCAGCGGCGGCCCGATCCGCCTTTCCGCGAGCGTGCCCATCGGGGCCTCAGCCGGCCCGGCGCAGCGGCGCGACGCTTGCCGCGATCTTGACGTCGCGGATGGCGAGTTCGGCCCGGATCGTGCCTTTGCGGCCGTCCTCGAAGGTGACCTCGCTCGCGATCCGCGCTGTTCTCGCCTCGCCGTACAGCGCATCGACCAGGCTCTGATAGCGCTCGCCGATATAGCGTCTGCGCACCTTGCGCGTCCGTGTCAGCTCTCCGTCATCGGCGTCGAGCTCCTTGTGCAGGATGAGGAAGCGGTGGATCTGCGAGCCCGCGAGATGCGGCTCGGCCGCGAGGTCGCGGTTCACCGTCTCGACGCATTCCTGCACCAGGTCGTAGACCGCATCGAGCCCGGCGAGCTCCAGATAGCTGCCATAGGTGACGCCGTTGCGCTCGGCCCAGTTGCCGACGGCATCGGCGTCGATGTTGATGAAGCAGGCGGCGAAGGGCCGGTCAGCGCCGAACGCCACCGCCTCCTTGATGTAGGGAAAGAATTTGAGCTTGTTCTCGAGGAATTTCGGCGCGAACAGCGTGCCGTTCCGGAGCTTGCCCACATCCTTGGCGCGGTCGATGATGCGCAGATGCCCGTCATCGCCGAAGAAGCCGGCATCGCCCGAATGAACCCAGCCGTCGGGTTGCTTGGTCTCGGCGGTCGCCTGCGGGCTCTTGTAATAGCCGGCGAAGACGCCGGGGCTGCGGTAGACGACCTCGCTGTTCTCGGCGATGCGGATCTCCACATCCGCGAGCGGCGTTCCTACGGTATCCGGCTTCACTTGCCCGTCCGGCTGGACGCACAGGATCGACGCCTCGGTCATGGCGTAGAGCTGCTTGATGTTGATGCCGAGCGAGCGATAGAAGCTGAAGAGGTCCGGGCCGATCGCTTCGCCGGCGGTATAGGCAATGCGGATGCGGGAGAAGCCCAGCGCGTTCTTGAGCGGCCCATAGATCAGCGCCGCGCCGACGGCGTAGAGCAGCCGGTCCCAAAACGACACCGGCGCGCGATCGAGGATAGGGCCGCCGACGCGGCGCGCCAGCGCCATGAAATGATGGAACATCCGGCGCTTCGCCCAGCCGGCATCCTCCATGCGGATCATCACCCGCGTCAGGATGGTCTCGTAGATGCGAGGCGGCGCGAAGAAATAGGTGGGGCCGATCTCGCGCAGATCGGCCATCACCGTGGCGCCGGACTCGGGGCAGCTGACGCAAAAGCCGGTACAATAGGATTGCGCGTAGGAAAAGATGTGATCGCCCGCCCAGGCGATCGGCAGGTAAGCCAGCACCTCCTCGGTCTCGTCGAGCCCTTCGCGCTCCGCGGCGCGGCGGGCCATGATAATGACGTTGTCGAAGGTCAGCATCACGCCCTTGGGCTGGCCGGTGGTGCCCGAGGTGTAAAGGATGACAGCAAGGTCCGCCCCGCGTCCCTGCGCGATCTCGCCGTGGAGGAAATCCGGATTGAGGCGGGCGAAGTCGCGCCCCTGCTGCTGCACCCTCTCATAGGCGTGGAGGAAGGGATAGGCGTAATGGCGCAGCCCCCGGGCGTCGTCATAGATGATCGCCTCGAGCCTGGGCAGGCGCTCGCGCACGGCGAGCAGCTTGTCGACCTGCTCCTGATCCTCGGCGACGACGAAGCGCACCTCGGCATGCTCGAGGACGAACTCCATCTCGGCGGCGACCGCGTCCTGATAGACCGGCACCGGCACCCCGCCCAGGCATTGCGCGGCGGTGATCGCCCAATAGAGCCGCGGCCGGTTGTCGCCGATGATGCCGAGCTTGTCGCCCCGCCGGAAGCCCAGCGCTGCCAAGCCGTTGGCGAAATCCTGCACTTGGCGCGCAGCCTCGGCCCAGCTCCAGCTCTGCCAGATGCCGAGATCCTTCTCGCGCATCGCCGGGCGCCGGCCGCGCCTTGCGGCATTGTCCAGCAGCAGCTTGGGGATGGTGTCGAGCGCGGTGCGCCGCACCGCCGGGCGCGCCTTTCGCTCGGTCTCCGCCACCGCCATCCCGTATACCTCTCCCAGACCTGTGGGCGGGCCTCCCGCCTGCAAACCTAGCGGCGCTGCGTTTTTCTTGGATCCGCCATGCGCCGCCTTGCGCAGCTTAGGCATCGGCCCGGCGCGGTCAAGCGCGCGCGGGGACGGCAATTGCCAAGGCGATGAGCCTTGCCTCGCGACCGAGCGCGTTTAAACTTGGTTCCCGGCGATTTTCGGAGATGAGGATGCGTCCGACCGCCTTCCTCGCCGCACTTTGGCTTGCGGCGTTTCCCGCCTTCGGCCAGACGGCGGGTCAGACCCCGGTGCCGGAGACGACCGCCCCTCCCGCCGAACCGAAGCTGCCGCTCGCCGCGATGCGCCATCAGCAGCCGCGCCGCGAGGAGGTCGAGCAGCTCGAGCAGGAGCGCCTCGGCCCCAAGGCGCAGCAGATCCAGAAGCAGCAGGGCTCCGAGGTCGACCGGCTCTACGAGGACGTGATGCGCCGCAGCGCGCCTGGCGCGTCGGGACAATAGGACGCAAAAGACGGGGTGTATGACTTTGTCCGGGTTCCCTCCCGGGGCGTTCTCTTGATCTCGGGCATGATAAGCTGTAGCAGCAGGCGAGGATCCGCCCCGCCCGCCTTCCAGGAGACCGCCCGTGTCCGTCACCGGCCATGATTCGCTGAAAGCCCGCCGCACGCTCAAACTCGACGGCAAGGAATACGACTACTTCAGCCTCGAGGCCGCGGCGAAGGCCGCAGGGTTGGGCGACCTCTCGACCTTGCCGTTCTCGCTGAAGGTGCTGCTGGAGAATTTGGTGCGGCTGGAGAACGGCCGCACCGTGAGCCTCGACGACATCAAGGCCGTGGCGGCGTGGCTAAAGACGCGGCGCTCCGAGCGCGAGATCGCCTTCCGCCCGGCGCGCGTGCTGATGCAGGATTTTACCGGCGTTCCCGCGGTCGTCGATCTCGCCGCCATGCGGCAGGCGATGGCCAAGCTCGGCGGCGATCCCCGCCGCATCAACCCGCTTTCGCCGGTCGATCTCGTCATCGACCATTCGGTGATGGTCGACGCCTTCGGCTCCAACAAGGCTTTCGCCGAGAACGTCAAGCTCGAATTCGAGCGCAACGGTGAGCGCTACGCCTTTCTGAAATGGGGCCAGAGCGCCTTCGACAATTTCCGCGTCGTGCCGCCCGGCACCGGCATCTGCCATCAGGTCAATCTCGAATATCTGGCGCAAGTGGTCTGGACCAGCGACGAAGGCGGCCGCAGCGTGGCCTATCCCGACACGCTGGTCGGCACCGACAGTCACACCACGATGGTCAACGGCCTTGCGGTGCTCGGCTGGGGCGTCGGCGGCATCGAGGCCGAGGCGGCGATGCTCGGACAGCCGATCTCGATGGTGCTGCCGGAAGTGGTGGGCTTCCGCCTCGAAGGCAGGCTCAGGGAGGCCGCTACCGCCACCGATCTCGTGCTGACGGTAACGCAGATGCTGCGCAAGAAAGGAGTGGTCGGCCGCTTCGTCGAGTTCTACGGGCCCGGGCTCGCCCATCTCGCGCTCGCCGACCGCGCCACCATCGGCAATATGGCGCCAGAATACGGCGCCACCTGCGGCTTCTTCCCGATCGACCAGGTGACGCTCGACTACCTCGCCTTCACCGGCCGCAATCCCAAGCGCGTCGAGCTGGTGGAGGCCTATGCCAAGGCGCAAGGCCTGTGGCGCGACGCCGGCACGCCCGATCCCGTCTTCACGGATACGCTGGCGCTCGATCTCGCCACGGTGGAGCCTTCGCTCGCCGGCCCGCGCCGGCCGCAGGATCGCGTCGCGCTCTCGGGCGTGGCGAAGGCGTTCGCCGCCGAGCTGCCAAAGCTCGCCGGCGTCGCGGATGCCGCGAAGCTCAACCGCTCCGTTCCGGTCGCGGGCAGCAATCACGCGCTGAAGGACGGTGCCGTGGTCATTGCCGCCATCACCAGCTGCACCAACACCTCGAACCCCAGCGTCATGCTCGCTGCCGGTCTCTTGGCGCGCAACGCCTTGAAGCGCGGGCTCAAGGTGAAGCCCTGGGTCAAGACCTCGCTCGCGCCCGGCAGCCAGGTGGTCTCCGACTACTACGCCGCCGCTGGCCTGCAGCAGGATCTCGACGCGTTGGGATTCAACCTCGTCGGCTATGGCTGCACCACCTGCATCGGCAATTCCGGGCCGCTGCCCGAACCCATCGCCGAGGCGGTGGAGAAGGGCGATCTCGTCGTCGCCGCCGTGCTCTCCGGCAACCGCAATTTCGAGGGCCGCATCAGCCCGCAGGTGCGCGCCAATTATCTCGCCTCGCCGCCGTTGGTCGTCGCCTACGCGCTCGCCGGCAGCATGACCGTCGATCTCGCCACCGAGCCGCTCGGCGAGGGCAGCGACGGCAAGGCAGTCTTCCTCAAGGAGATCTGGCCTTCGAGCCGGGAGGTGCAGGACACCATCGCCAGGTCGCTTACCCCGGACATGTTCAGGAAGCGCTACGCCGACGTCTTCCAGGGCCCGGCGGAATGGCAGAAGGTAAAGGTGGCGGCCGGCCAGACCTTCGCCTGGGACATGGGCTCGACCTACATCGCCCACCCGCCCTATTTCGACGAGATGCCGAAGGAGCCGGCGCGGCTCGCCGACGTCGTGTTGGCGCGCGAGCTGGCGATCCTTGGCGACAGCATCACCACCGACCACATCTCGCCGGCGGGCTCGATCAAGAAGGAGAGCCCGGCGGGCCAATATCTCGTGGGCTTCCAGGTGCGGCCGGCGGATTTCAACTCCTATGGCGCGCGGCGCGGCAACCACGAGGTGATGATGCGCGGCACCTTCGCCAATATCCGCATCCGCAACGAAATGGTGCCGGGGGTCGAAGGCGGCATGACCAGGCACCTGCCCGACGGCGAGGTGATGCCGATCTACGACGCCGCCATGCGCTACCAGAAGGAAGGCGTGCCGCTGGTCATCATCGCCGGCAAGGAGTACGGCACCGGCTCGTCGCGCGACTGGGCGGCCAAGGGCACGCGGCTCCTCGGCGTGCGCGCGGTCATCGCCGAGAGCTTCGAGCGCATCCATCGCTCGAACCTGGTCGGCATGGGCGTGCTGCCGCTGCAGTTCAAGGACGGCATCGACCGCAAGAGCCTGAAGCTCGACGGCAGCGAGCGCTTCGACATTCTCGGCGTCGCAACCGGCCTCAAGCCGCGCAGCGATCTCGCCTGCCGCATCCACCGCGCTTCTGGCACGATCGACACCGTGCCCCTGTTCTGCCGCATCGACACGCTCGACGAGCTTGAATACTTCCGCCACGGCGGCATCCTGCAATACGTCCTCCGACAAATGGCAAAGTCCGCGTAAGCGCCTGGCGCGCGCTTTGGCGCTCGTCGC
>JASHRZ010000242.1 GCA_030037055.1 Alphaproteobacteria bacterium | reverse complement strand
GCTCGAGCAGGTCCAGCGCCGGGAAGGGCAGCACGCCCATGCGCCGCGCCGTGGCGCGGGCATGGCAGAGCAAGGGCGGAGTATCGCGCGCGCGCCGCGCCGCGTCGGCGAAAGCCAGAAGCTCGATCTCTCCGTCGGACGAGAGCCATGCCGCCTGCTTCATGCCCGCCACCAGCGCCGGCACCGCCGGCAGCACCGCGGCCGGGTCGGAAGTGCGCGATGTCGCGCGCGAGGGCATGGAGCGGGTATAGACCCTCCGACGGCGGAGGTCACGTCGCAGCCGCTATTCGCCCGCGTTCTCCAACAGACCGTAGACCGCGTCGAGCGCTTGCGCCGCCAGCGCGGCCCGGATGCCGCCGCTGCCGCGGGAAGGACCATGCTGCCGACCCGCTCCGGACTTCGCCGTCCTCGGCCGGGGCGGCGAGCCGGATCGGCGCGCGCACGCAAAACGCCTCGGCGGCAATGGCGACCGGCGCGGCGGTGATGACGCCGACCGGGAAAGCGGCGGCGGCAAAGGGCGCCGCGTCGAGGCCGACAGCGACGCTCGCCGCCGCGAACGGCGGGAATGTCGATCTCCTGGTCGGAATATTCCGAGGACAATCCCGGCAAGCGACAGATCTCGAGGTCCATCGCGGCGGCGACGGGCGGATCACCACGCGCCGCTCGAACGCACAGCGCGAGCATGGCAATGAGGGCGGTTGTCGCATGGGATCCGCCGTGTCCGCGATTCATTGCCGAAACGGCCGGCTGCGCAAGTTACAACGCTGAAATCCTGCGGCCGCCGACGCGTGGCGGATGGCGCCAGGAATTTGCCGCGATGTGGTCGGGCCCGCTCTTGTCGCGCTCGCCATCCCTGCGCTAGCGTCGGCCCATGGCGGGAAGCCTGATCTACCATATGTGCCGGCGGGCGGAGTGGCAGGCGGCCGAGCAGGCGGGCGTCTATCGCGGATCGTCGCAGGACGCCGCGGACGGCTTTATCCATTTCTCCACCGCGGCGCAGATCGAGGGCTCGGCGGCGAGGCATCGCGCCGGGCAGGACGATCTCGTGCTGATCGCCGTCGATCCCGCAGCGCTGAGCGCGGCGCTCAGATGGGAGCCTGCGCGCGAGGGCGCGCTGTTTCCGCATCTTTACGGCGCGCTGCCGCTCGATCGCGTACGCTGGACCAAGCCGCTGCCGCTCGGCGCCGCCGGGCGCCACGTCTTCCCGGCGCTGGAGTAGGTGGTGACAGTGCTGGTCGATCTCGCGCTGCCGCTGCTGCGCCGCCTGCCGCCGGAGACCGCGCACCGCCTGACGCTGCACGCCCTCAAGAGCGGGCTTGCGCCGCGCCGGCCGCGCCCGGATCCGCCGAGCCTCGCCATTACGCTCTGGGGGCGCCGCTTCGCGAATCCGATTGGCCTCGCCGCCGGCTTCGACAAGAACGCCGAGGTGCCGGACGCGATGCTGCGCTTCGGCTTCGGCTTCGTGGAATGCGGCACGCTGACGCCGCGTCCGCAGCCGGGCAATCCCAGGCCGCGGCTCTTTCGCCTCGAGGAGGACAGGGCGATCATCAATCGGCTCGGCTTCAACAATGAAGGCCTCGCCGCCGGCGCGGCGCGGCTTGCCGCGCGCCGCAAGCTGGGCGGCATCGTCGGCGCCAATATCGGCAAGAACCGCGACACGACCGACGACTTCGCCGATTACGTCCAAGGCGTCATCGCGCTGGCGCCGCTCGCCGACTACCTTGTCGTCAATGTCTCCTCGCCCAACACGCCGGGGCTGCGCGCATTGCAGCGCAAGAGCGCGGTGACCGCGCTGGTCGAGCGACTGATGGCGGCGCGCGCTTCCGCGATGCCGGACAGCCCGCCGCCGCTGCTGCTCAAGATCGCGCCCGATCTCACGCCCGAGGAGCGCAGCGATCTCGCCCAGGCAGCGCTCGCCACCGGCATTGACGGGCTGGTCGTCGCCAACACCACCGTCGCGCGCCCGGCGAGCCTGCGCAGCCGGCACGCGCATGAGCCCGGCGGGCTCAGCGGCAGGCCGCTTTTCGCACCCTCGACCGCGCTCACCGCGGAGATGTACCGGCTGACCCAGGGCAGGCTGCCGATCATCGGCGTCGGCGGCGTCGCCTCGGGCGAGGACGCCTATGCCAAGATCCGCGCCGGGGCGAGCCTCATCCAGCTCTATACCGCGCTGGTCTATCACGGCCCGGGGCTGGTGGGACGCATCAAGCGCGAGCTCGCGGCGCTGCTCGCACGCGACGGCTTCGCCTCGCCGGCGGCGGCAATCGGCGCAGCCGCGCGATCGCCACACGCCCCGGCGCATGGCCGCTAGCGCCCGCGATCGCCGATGAGCCTGCGTCTGCTCACGGGGCTGCGCGAGATCGCGGCCGATTATGACGGCCTGATTCTCGATCTCTGGGGTGTGCTCCATGACGGCGCCGCGCCCCTTCCCGGCGCCGTCGCGGCGCTGAGCGCCCTCAAATCCGCGGGAAAGCGCCTCGCCGTGCTGTCGAACGCGCCGCGCCGGGCCCAGCTCGTCGAGGCGCGCATGAACGAGATCGGTTTAGCGCGCGGGCTCTACGACCATGTCCATTCCTCCGGCGAGGAGACCTGGCAGCATCTGCGGCGGCGGGCCGACGCGTTCTATGCGGCGCTTGGGCGGCGTTGCTATCACATCGGCCCGCCGCGCGACGACAACATGCTTGAGGATGCAGGGCTGATGCGGGTCGGCGCAATCGCGGAGGCGGAGTTCATCCTCAACACCGGCCCTTCGGAGTGGGACGAGACGGTGGCGCAATACGAGCCGCTGCTGCATGAAGCGCTGGCGCGGGCACTGCCGATGGTCTGCGCCAACCCCGATCTCGTCGTCGTCCACCAAGGACGCCGCTCGATCTGCGCCGGCGCGGTGGCGCAGCGCTACGAGGCGCTGGGCGGCCGCGTACGCTGGCATGGCAAGCCCTATCCCTCGGTCTACGCCACCTGCCTCGCGGCGCTCGCCATCGCCGACCGGCGGCGCGTCCTCGCCGTGGGCGACAGCCTGCGCACCGACATCGCCGGCGCCAACGCCGCAGGCATCGACAGCATCCTGGTGACGGGCGGCATCCATGCCGATGAGCTCGGTCTCGCCCAAGGCAGCGCGCCCGATCTCGACCGCCTCGAAGCCGCAATTGCCGCGAGCGGGCACCGGCCCGACGCGGCGATCGCGCAGTTCCGATGGTGAGCGCCTCAGTGATCGCCGCGATGGAGCAGCGCGCCGCCGAGCCCCGTCTCGTAGGCGAGACCGGCTTCGGTCAGCACCGCGGCATGCGGAAACATCGACTTGATCAGGCCCTTGCGCTCGAGCGCGACCCAGGCGGCCTCGTTGGCCAGTCCGCTGGCGTCGCGCGTGTGCACCACGGCATCGCCGAGATGGAAATGGTCGCCATGCGGTTGTGGCAGGTTCCCAACCATCACGGCGCCGGGCTGCTCGGCCGGCCGGCTGTGGCCGGGCAGCCGCGCCAGCTCTTGCAGCAGGGTGAGCGTCTTCAACTGCAAGGCGTTGAGGTTGAGCGGGTTCTTTCTGCGCGCCATCGATCGATCTAAGCCGCCCATCAGGACGGCGTCAAACCGGGCGATGCTGCGCGGCGCCGGCACCAAGAGGGCGGCCTCGCCCGAAAACCGGCCTCAACGACGAGCTCCCGCGAGCGGCGACCGGGCATCTCAGCGGCGGTCCGGCGGCCACTCCACCGCGGCACGCAGCGGCAGATGGTCGGAGGCCACACGCGCCAGCGCCGAGCGATGCACCGCGACCGCGCGCAGCCGCGCCGCGCCCGCGGCATAGATGCGGTCGAGCGCCAGCACCGGCAGCCAGGAGGGAAAGGTCCGCCGCGCCGGAGCATGGCCGAGGCGCCTGTCGAGCACGGGAATCCCGCCGCGGCGGCCGCGCCATTCGTTGAGATCGCCCATCACCACCAGCGCCTCATCCGTGCCGGGAGCGGCGGCCAGCGCCTCGAGCAGGCGCTGGATCTGGCGGCGCCGCTCGCCCGCCCGCAGCCCGAGATGGGTGACGACGACGCGCAGCGTGCGGCCCTCGACGGCGAGCTCGACATCGATGGCGCCGCGCGGCTCGTAGCCGGCGACGCTGAGATCGATGTGACGGACAGAGCGCACGGGAAAGCGCGTCAACAGCGCGTTGCCGAAGCGGCCGCGATGGTCGCGGCTATGCGGGCCGGGTACGACGGCAAGACCGGTGGCATCGGCGAAATAGCCGCGCTGATCGAGTTCGCCTGAGCGGCGGCGGCGGACATCGACCTCCTGCAGCCCGATGATGTCGGCACCGAGCTCGCACAGCACGGCAGCGACGCGGTCGGGCGCGTAGCGGCGGTCGACGCCGACGCAGCTGTGAATATTGTAGGTGGCGACGACGAGACCGCGCCCGCCGGCCTCGCTCCATCCCCTGCGACGCCGGCGCCGGATCACCCTTCCCCCTCGACCGCTGGCCTCATTCCCGCCCCGCCCGCCCTTGTGCCGGCACCGACCGCCGGCGAGATGGTCCTCCTTCGGCGCGGTGGAGGCAACCGGCATGACGCGGCGGGCCGGCGCGGACGTCGGCGACGCCACACACCTCCGCGATGGCGGCGGCGCGCTCGGGCGCCCGCTCGTTTGCGGCACTGTCGACGACATCGCCGTCGACGACGAGAGAACATCAAGCGGATGGACTGGTATGCGAGGTCGATGCGTGGTTTGCTGGCTAAGAGCTTCCTGACCGCCTCGAGCGTGTTCTGCCAATCCGCCATAGGCTTGCCTCCGGGTCGTCGAGCGCGAACAAACACCGAAGACCTCTCGTGTGCCAAGGCATCGACCGTGAGCGCCCAGCCTCGCGGGGTTCGGCCATCAGCCTCGTCAGGCAGTCCGCCCGGAGCGTCCAGTCCTGGGCCGCCGCGGCTTGGTCGTGCCCTCCTTGGCGATTTGCGCGCGCTCTGTTGCGTCGAACTCGGCCTCCGCGCGGCGCCAATGATCGAGATCTGCTCCCTTCGGCCGGCCTTCCCGCTCCCAGATGGCATAAGCCCGCTTTGCGATCTCGGCGTGAGGGTCAGGTGTCATGGACATTTCCTCCTATTGTGCGGCCGATTCGGATATCGGGTCGTTTGCGACAGCCTTGGCCGTCGCGACCGGCTGTGGCACGAGGCTCTGATAGAGAGCAAGATAGCGGCGCGCCGGATCCTCCCAGCCAAAGTCCTGAGCCATCGCCTGCCGCTGCACCTTCCGCCATGCCAAAGGCTGCCGGTAGAGTGCCAGCGCCCGCTCCAGGCAGCGAAGCATGTCGGCGCCGTTGGCGCTCTCGAAGGTGAAACCCGTTGCCGGTCTACGATTGAGAGAGCCATCGCTCGCCTCCACAACGGTATCGCAAAGTCCGCCCGTGGATCTCACGACCGGCAAGGTGCCATAACGCATGGCATAGAGCTGTGTGAGCCCGCACGGTTCGAATCGCGCGGGGTGAAGCAGGATATCGCCGCCGGCCAGAAGCCGATGCGCAAGCGGCTCTTCGTAGCCGATGCGGAGGGCAATCCGGCGCGGGTAGCGGCAGGCCGCAAGCTCGAATTGCTCTTCGAGGTGCCGAGCGCCGTTTCCCAACAGCGCGCATTGGGCGCCTATCTCGACGAGCTCGGGCAATGCAGCGGCAACGACGTCCGCCATTTTCTGATCCGTGATCCGGCTAATATAGACGACGAGCGCGGCTTCCCAATCAGCCTCGAGGCCAAGTTCCTTTTGGAGCGCCGTCTTACAAGCTCGCTTGCCGGCGATGTTACGCAGGCTGAAATTGGCCGGAAGATGGATATCCGTCGTGGGATCCCAGATCTCGTAGTCCGCCCCGTTCAGAATGCCGATGAGGTCCTGCGCACGACGTTGCAGCAACCCTTCGAGCCCGCAGCCATATTCGGCGGTGAGAATCTCTCGTGCATAGGTGGGGCTGACCGTTGTCAGGCGGTCGCTGTAATGGATGCCGGCTTTGAGGAACGAAATCTTGCCGTAGAACTCCAGGCCGTCCGGATTGAACGTGGCGTCGGGAAGGCCGAGTTGGGGATAGAGGTCGGCGGGGAACAGTCCTTGGTAAGCAAGATTGTGTATCGTGAATACTGTCGCCGGCCTTTGGCCCTGGCCTTCGGCCAATATCGCCGGCACCAGGCCCGCAGGCCAATCATTGGTATGGACAAGGTCGGCGTGCCAATTCTCCAACAGCTGGCCAAGCGACAGCCGCGCAGCCACATGGCTGAACAATGCGAAGCGTTGCGCGTTGTCGAGCCAGTCCCGCCCCTCCTCGTCCTGGTACGGGCCGCCGGAGCGGCGGAACAGCGAAGCACAGTCCACGAGCCAGATCGGCAGGCCTGTGTCGGGCGTGCGTGCCGAGATGAGGCGCATCGGGCCGGCGCCCATAAAATCCGCGAAGTCGACCGCGACCGACTTGCTGGCCGCGGATTCGATCGCCTTGGGATAGCCCGGGAGCAGGAGATGCATATCGACACCAAGCGCGGCCAGCGCTTTCGGAAGGGCCGCGCTTACATCCGCGAGGCCGCCGGTCTTGGCGAGAGGGTAGATTTCGGAGGATACGAAGAGCACTCGCAAGGACCGTCTCCCAGGCCGTTTTTTCATGCCGCGTCGAGCGGCGCGACGCGCCTGCTCCTGCGAAATAATTATAAGATTGGTCGCGGAGCCTTGATTCAGATCAAGAGCAGAGGCGCCGCGATGCTTTCGCGAGATTTCCCATTATGACACAAATGCGTCACAGAACTCGCGCATCGCCTCGCGTAATCCGCTTTGCTCAGCAGCAGCGGCCGGCATCGCTCTCGCAAGCTCCTCCTGTCGGAGCCGGATTTGCCGCGAGCAGGCGCCGATTGCTTGCGATCGCCGTTGACAAAGCCCGCCGATGGCTGGGCTCCATCATATCTTCGCGATCTGGCGGCTATGCGCCTCTATTTCGGGCGTCCTGATCCTGGGCGGCCGAGCCCCGCAATCACAGGATCGATCAGGCAGCGATGCGCACTGATCCGGCACAAGCCGCTTTCGGACCTGGGGATCGCCAAGAAATCAGGCAGCCGAACGCCGCATGGACGACCCGATCCTGGCGCTGCTAGACAGGAGCGATGAAACGGAGCGTCACCAACCCTGCTCGCGTCGACGATGGCACGATCGCGGCGATCGTGGGCGGCGACCACGGCGATCCCTTCGCCGTGCTCGGCATGCACGAAGCGCCGGGCGGAGATGGCGCGCTGATCGTGCGCGCCTTCGTACCGCGGACGGGCCGCCTGTGGGTCGTCGATGCCCGCGACGGGTCGGTGGTCGGCGAACTGCCTAGAGTCCACAAAGCCGGCTTCTTCGCCGGCCTGCTCCACGATCGCCGACGGGGTTTCCCCTATCGGCTGCGATCCGCCGTCAGCAACGGCAGCGCCGAGTTCGAAGACCCCTATCGGTTTCCGCCTATCCTCAAAGAGGCCGAGCTTCAGCTATTCAAGGAAGGAAATCATCTCTCGGTCCATGAGATGCTCGGAGCGCATTGCCGGATCGTGGACGGCGTTTCAGGAGTCGTCTTCGCGGTCTGGGCACCGAATGCTCGCCGCGTCAGCGTCGTTGGCGGCTTCAACGACTGGGACGGTCGACGCCACCCCATGCGGCTGCGGCCGGAATGCGGCGTATGGGAAATCTTCATCCCGGGGATCGGCCCCGGGGAACTCTACAAATATGAAATCAAGAGCAAATCCGGGGAGCTGCTGGCGCTGAAGGCGGACCCGTGCGGCTTCTATGCCGAACGACCTCCGGCGACCGCTTCGATCGTCTTCCGATTCGGTGCTTTCGAGTGGCGCGATGAGACATGGATGGCTGAGCGCGCAAGAGCCAGTGCGCGCGATGCCCCGATCAGCATCTACGAGGTGCATCTCGGCTCATGGAAGCGCGGCAGCGACGGCCGATATCTCAGCTATCGCGAGATCGCAGATCAGCTCGTTCCTTATGTGCGAACGCTCGGCTTCACCCACATCGAGCTGCTGCCGGTTTCGGAGCATCCCTTCGACGGGTCCTGGGGCTATCAACCGGTGGGGCTCTTCGCGCCCACCAGCCGCTTTGGAACACCGGACGATTTCCGGTACTTGGTGCAACGCTGCCACGAGGCGGGGATCGGGGTATTGCTGGATTGGGTCCCCGCACATTTCCCCAGCGACCCTCACGGCCTCGCGTTCTTTGACGGCACTTGCCTCTACGAACATGCCGATCCGCGCAAAGGCCTGCACCCGGATTGGCAGACGCTCATCTACAATTTCGGCCGACGCGAGGTGGCCGAGTTCCTGATCTCGAGCGCCCTCTATTGGGTCAAAGAGTTTCACGTCGATGGGCTTCGGGTCGATGCCGTCGCCTCCATGCTGTATCTCGATTACAGCCGCAAGCCGGGAGAGTGGCAGCCGAACGAGCATGGCGGGCGGGAGAATCTCGAAGCGCTTGGCTTCCTGCGGCGGCTCAACGAGATCATTTACGCCGAAGGCCAGGGAGCCATCACGGTGGCCGAGGAATCGACGGCGTGGCCGATGGTATCGCGGCCGGCCTATGTGGGCGGTCTTGGCTTCGGCTACAAATGGAACCTCGGATGGATGCACGATACGCTGCGCTACATGGGCAAAGATCCGGTCCACCGGCGCTACCATCACAACGACATCACTTTCGGCTTGCTCTATGCCTTCGCCGAGAACTTCGTCCTGCCCCTCTCTCACGACGAGGTGGTGCACGGAAAGGGCTCGTTGATCCAGCGGATGCCCGGCGACGCATGGCAAAAATTCGCGAATCTGCGGCTTTACTATGCCTTCCTTTACACTCAGCCCGGCAAGAAGCTGCTCTTCATGGGGGGCGAGTTCGCGCAACTCGCAGAGTGGACCCATGAGCGCGAGCTCGATTGGGGTCTGCTGAACGAGCCGATGCACCGGCGCGTCCAGCGTCTCGTCGCCGATCTCAATCGCCTCTATCGGGGCGTAGATGCGCTGCATGTGGCCGATTGCGCAGCGGAGGGTTTCCAATGGATTGATTGCGACGATGTCGAACAGAGCGTTGTCGCCTATCTTCGCCTCGCCCGCGGCG
>JASHRZ010000241.1 GCA_030037055.1 Alphaproteobacteria bacterium | reverse complement strand
GGCATCGGTTACATGCCCGAGGATCGCCGGCTGGTCCCACAGCGGCCCCTGATGTGATCCGCACGGCCTGCGGCTTTCTGAGGCTGAAGGCGTTCACGGGCCCGCCGGACCATAAACGACAAGAACGGCAGTGACAGTAGCCCATGGCCTCCGGTGACCCGGTGACCTCCAGTTTCACTGCGCCGCAAAAGCCGCTTCCAACGTGAGTCATGGCCCCCTCCCTTAATTTCGTTATCGGTCCGCCTGCAAGCGCCAGGGGACGATTCGATATCTCATTAGACAGATGGACCGCCGATCTGAAAAGGGGCCGTCGTCCGGCTTCCGCGACGGGTCGGATGCTCGTCTACCGAACGTCGGCTTCGGGTCGAGGGCATGTGCGAACGCCGTGCCCCGATTTGCTCCATCGGCCTGGGACCGGGTCCGGTTTGCCCTTCAATGAGCCATGATCCAGGCGGTGGCATCTTTGACGAAGGAACGCGGGTAGACCTTGAGCGAGCCGGAACCCGGATTGCACCAGATGCTGGCCGCGCCGCCGGCAGAAAGGCCGATCGACGCGGTTCCCGTGAAAACGACGGACGGTTCGTCGCGACCGCTGCCTTCGTCGGGCTCGGTGAGATAGGTTGCATCGCCCGAAAGCTTGATGGGGCCTTGCTCGTAGCCGCCCCCGACGCCGACGCCGACGATGGTGCCGCCCTTGATCACGACTTTTGGCTCGATGCTGGCCGATCCTTCGCCGCTCTCGCCACCTTCAGCGCCCGCGCCACCTTCGGCGCCCACGCCGCCTGCGCTCGGCTCGCCGCCCGCATTCGATGCTTCGCCCTTCGGCTCCCAGCTCCCGGCAATCTCGGCCTCACCGGTGTTGCTGATCTTTGCGCCGATGGTTTGCCATTTCGCGCCCAGACTGGCGCCGCCGTCTTCCTTAACCTCAAAAAGAATCCCGTCGAGATTGCCGGAGCAATCCGAATTGGCGTCGAAACTGGTTGCGACGTCGCCGGTCAATTTGTCCCACGACGCCTGCCACAGCGCTTGCTGGAGCGCATTCAGCTCGGCCTGCCGGTCTTCCGGCGTACAGGCTTGATCGATGTCGCGCTGATCCCTGGCAATCCAGGTTTTCGTGAAGGACTCGTCACGCTCGAATCCTGATGCTTGCCTTCGCACGAACTCGCCCGCCCTGGCGACCGATCCGGCGAGATTCTGGTCGAAGTTCGAAGACCCCTTCGGCCCGTAATTCTCGAGCACCATTTGTGCATTCGTCTCATTGCCACGGAAAATTTTCGGCCCGCCTTGCTTCAGATTGCGGAACTGCCGCGCCGCGAAAGACCGCGCATCGACGACATATTGCTTGACGAGCAGCATGTAACCCGCCGCTGTCGGATCGAAGCCGCGTTCCGCCAGGTTGATGCGCTTCTCCGCCTCGGCCGCATAGCGATCGTGAGCGCTCTGCCAAGCCGAGCAATATTTCATCTGGTTCCGCTGAGTACACGGCGCCGCCCCGGCTCCCGTCGGGCAGGCCTCATTCTCAACATTCCTCTGCTGAAGCGCCGCGCCACGGGCGTCGGCGAAGGTCTTCATGTAGTCTTTGCTCAACACCGTCACGAAGGTGCCGGGGTGTTGGTTTGTGACCGTGTCATCACTCAAGCCCGCAGGCGTCATGCCCACCGCCTGCGCCCAGAAGAACATGCTTTCGCGTGCATCGCGCAGCGCTTCGAGCGCGTAGTTGGTGAAGGTCCCGTACCAAGTGACGCAATGGCTCAGCGCGTTGTTGAAGAAAGACACGTCGCTGCTGCCCTGCGCCGCCGCGCGCGCGATCGCCTCGTGCACCTGGCCGCGCGCCGTTTCCACGCCCTGCTTGGCGATATCCAGATACCCCCTGTACGATATTTTTTCGAGCTTGTCCCAGCTCTCCTGAAGTGAGGTCATGACATTGACGACATTGCTCATGTGCCGGTCAAGTTCGGCGGCGCATTTCTCGAGCGGGCCGGTTGGTTGCGCCACCGTCGGTGGCGGCTTGCCCGTGTCGAGGAAGGATTTCTCGATGTCGATCATCGCGTCGCTGGGCGCCGCCGCCTCGGCCGCGTCGATTGCCTCGCGGGCGTCGGCTCTTTTGCCCATCGCGGCATCGAGAGCGGCGAGAGCTTCGAGCAGATAGGGCGAACGATCGCCCAGATCGCGGGCACAGAGCAGGAATTGCAGCGCATCCTGCTGGTGATCCGCCACCGACAGCATCGTACCGGCGCCGGCGAGGTATATTGGCTGCCAATCTGCGTTGACCGCAAGGAGCGCCGCGGCGGCCGCCTCGCTCATGCGCCCTTTGACGAAGAGTGCCACGGCATGGTCGTAGTACCCCTTCGCCGCCGTGGCATTGGCAGCGTTGCCGGAAGCTCCTGTCGTCACCCCGCCCGGGGCGGCGGACCCCGGCTTGCTCAGAAGCTGAGTCACGCGCTCGTGCAGACCATTGCAAGCTTGCGGCTGGCTGGCCGCGGACGCCGCGGCGGCTTGCGATGCCGCCGGCTTGGCTTCGACCGGCGGCGCGGCCGATTGCGCGTTGGCAGGACCCGCCGCGTGCGCAGCAAGCAGACCGATGAACGCAGAGGCGACCAACATCTTCCGCTTCATCCGCAACCCCCCGAGAGCCGCTAAACCGACATTCCCCGGATGAACCGCTATCGGAAACCGATACTGATACCATTTGCCTGTTGCGGCAAGAATGAACCCTGCCGCCGTGCGCGGGTAATTCTCCGTAAGCCAAAATGCTCCGCAGCATGCCCGAGAGCGTCGATTTGGGGGTGATCAAGACGCGCGTCTCCTTCGGCCTTGGCTCGAACGCATGACAACCGAACACTTCACGCGGGTGCTGGATCAGATGGCGATCGAAGGCCCGAGATCATCCGCAGGATGTCGGCGAAAAGATTGCAGGGGACAGCGACCTCGGCCGTTCCCTTTGCCCTTGGACGATGCGGCACGGGAACCTCATGCGCCCGATTGACCGATCGGGACCAGCGCGGCTCGCTCGACAGGGATCGCTTTTCGCGCGATCCTATCGACCGCTGCGAAGCGACTGCCGCTCGTCGCAGCGGCTGCCTTGCGGCCGGGTGGGGAGAATCCGAGATGACGAGCGGACCTCGCCGACGACGGCTCGTGCGAGCGCTCGCCGGCGCGCTGGGCGCGGCAGTTTCGCTTGCGCCCGCCGCCTTGGGCGCGGACGCCACTCAGTGCCCAGCGGACAACCCGCTCGGCGGCTGGATGAACTATCAAGCCACCTATCATCTTCAGCCGCTGCCGGATGCCGGCTGCGATATCGACATCACGCAGCGCCTGGGCTTCGATATGCTGCAGAAGGGGCGCATTTCACGCGCGCGTCGATCGAAGCGACGCTGCCGCCATCGCTCAAGGGCTCGGCGCGCGATGCCGTGTTGGCGCAGATGCTGACCGTCGCGGGGAGGAAGGCTTTCACTGACACCTACTGGGT
>JASHRZ010000240.1 GCA_030037055.1 Alphaproteobacteria bacterium | reverse complement strand
CGGCGCCCCCGCAGACCGCGGCGCTGCCCCCCATCCCCGGCGGCGGCGCCACGCCGGTGCCGGATCAGCCGCACGTCTATGGCGCCGCCAATGGCGATACGCGCATCCTGATCCGCGCCTTGAGCGACAGCTGGGTTCAGATCCGCGACAAGGACTACAAACCGATCTTCACCCGCCAGCTCCATGCCGGCGACACTTATCACGTGCCGGACGAGTCGGGTCTCACCATGAAGACCGGCAAGGGCGTCGGGTTGGTAATCACCGTCGACGGCCGCCAGACACCGCCCATCGGCGGCGCGGTCCGGTCCAACGTCTCCCTCGATCCTGATCGGCTGCTGGCCGGTACCGCGGTCGGCGACTAGCCGGCGCCCCACGTTCTTTTGCTGGCACGGGAAACGCGCTATATAGCGCTGGCGTTTCCTGGTCATCGGCCGGTGTGAGAGGTCCTCCGATGAGCGTGCGTCCCTATCGCGACATCGATCGGCGCAAGTGCCGGCAGATCCATGTCGGCAAGGTGCCGGTGGGCGGCGGCGCGCCGATCACCGTCCAGTCGATGACCAACACGCTCACCTACGACGTGCCGGCGACGGTGGCGCAAATCAAGGCACTGGAGAAGGCCGGCGCCGACATCGTGCGCGTTTCCTGCCCCGATCAGGAATCGGCGCTGGCGCTCAAGGACATCGTCCGCCGCGTCGAGGTGCCGATCGTCGCCGACATCCATTTCCATTATAAGCGCGCCATCGAGGCGGCTGAGAGCGGCGCCGCCTGCCTGCGCATCAACCCGGGCAATATCGGTTCGGCCGAGCGCGTGCGCGAGGTGGTCAAAGCGGCCAAGGATCACGGCTGTTCCATGCGCATCGGCGTCAATGCCGGCTCGCTCGAGCGCGACCTGTTGGAGCGCTACGGCGAGCCATGCCCCGAGGCCATGGTCGAGAGCGCGCTCACCCATGCCAAGATTCTCGAGGACAACGATTTCTTCGAGTTCAAGATCTCCTGCAAGGCGTCCGACGTGTTCCTTGCCGTCGCCGCCTATCAGCAGCTTGCCGAGGCCTGCGACTATCCCTTGCATCTTGGCATCACCGAGGCCGGCGGACTCATGACCGGCACGGTGAAGTCGTCGATCGGCATAGGCTCGCTCCTCTGGGCCGGCATCGGCGATACCATTCGCGTCTCGCTTTCGGCCGATCCGGTCGAGGAGATCCGCGTCGGCTACGAGATGCTGAAGGCGCTGGGCCTGCGCCGCCGCGGCGTGAGCGTGATCTCCTGCCCGTCCTGCGCGCGCCAGAATTTCGAGGTGATCAAGACGGTCGAGGTGCTGGAGCAGCGACTGGCGCATATCACCACGCCGATGACGCTCTCGGTGATCGGCTGCGTCGTCAACGGCCCCGGCGAGGCGCGCGAGACCGATATCGGCCTCGCCGGCGGCGGCAACAACACGCATCAGGTCTATATTGCCGGCGTGCCGCATCACCGCTTGAAGGATCAGAGCATCGTCGACCACCTCGTCGCGCTCGTCGAGAAGAAGGCGGCCGAACTCGAGGCGGCCAAGGCCGAGAGCGGGATCGCCGACGCCGCGGCATCCTGACGCGATCGCCCTCTGTCATGCCCGCCCTGCAGCCTGTGCGCGGCACCCAGGATCTCCTCCCCGACGAGCAGCGCCGCCACCGCGCCGTGACCGACACGGCGCGAAGCATCGCCGAGCGCTACGGCTATCACGAGATCGCCACGCCGATCTTCGAATTCACCGAGGTTTTCGCGCGGCCGATCGGCGAGACCTCGGACATCGTCACCAAGGAGATGTATACCTTCGCCGATCGCGGCGGCGACGAGGTGACCCTCAGGCCCGAATACACCGCCGGCATCATCCGCGCCGTGATCTCCAACGGCCTGACCCAGTCGCTGCCGCTGCGTTTCTTCGCCAGCGGGCCGATGTTCCGCTACGAGCGGCCGCAGAAGGGCCGCTACCGCCAGTTCCACCAGATCGACGTCGAGCTGATCGGCCTGGCGCAGCCGCAGGCGGATGTCGAGGTGATCGCGCTCGGCGCCGACATCCTCGACGCGCTCGGCGTGCTGCCGCGCACCATTCTCGAGATCAACACGCTGGGCGATAGCGCCAGCCGTCACGCCTATCGCGAGGCGCTGTTCGCCTATTACCGCGAGCGGCGCGCGCTCCTCTCGGCCGACAGCCTGGCGCGGCTGGAGCGCAACCCGCTGCGCATCCTCGATTCCAAGGACGAAAGCGACCGGCGCGTCAATGCCGAGGCGCCATCCTTCGTCGAATATCTCACCGCCGAGGCGCGCGACTTCTTCGACGCGGTGCGCGCCGGGCTCGACCTTCTGGGCATCGCGTATCGCGAGAGTCCGCGTCTGGTGCGCGGCCTCGACTACTACTGCCACACCGCTTTCGAGTTCGTCACCACCGATCTGGGCGCGCAAGGCACCGTGCTCGGCGGCGGGCGCTATGACGGGCTCATGGCCATCTTGGGCGGGCCCGAGACGCCGGGCGTGGGCTGGGCGGCCGGGATCGAGCGCCTGGCGCTGCTCATTGCTGAGCCGCCGCGCGCGCCGCGGCCGATCGCGGTCATTCCCGTCGGCGACAAGGGCGAGGCGCCGGCGCTGAAGCTCGCCCATGCGCTGCGCCGCGACGGCTTTGCCGTCGAGATGGGATATTCCGGCAATGTCGCCCGGCGCATGAAGCGCGCCAACAAGATCGGAGCGCGCGCCGCGGTGATCCTGGGCGAGGACGAGCTGACGCGCGACGCCGCCACCCTGCGCGACCTCGATACCGGCGAGCAGATCGAGGTTCCGCTTGCCGATCTCAGGGATCGCCTCGCTCCCTTCCGTTAGCGCCGCATCATGCCCGGCACCAGCGAGGCCGGAACGGGTATCGGCCTGCTCGTCATCGGCATCAACCACAGGACCGCACCGCAGCGCCTGCGCGACTGCTTCGCGCGGGTCGAGGCCGATCTCGCCGGCGCGCTCGAGGAGCTGCGCGATGCCGGCCTCGGCGAGGTGGCGCTCATCGCCACCTGCGACCGGGTCGAGCTCGTGACCACCGCCGGCGATGCCGCGCTGGCCGGCGCCGCTTTCGCGGCGCTGCTCGCGCGCCGCGGCGGCGGCGACGCCGCGGCCGCACTCTACCGCCATGACGGCGCTGCGGCGCTGAAGCATCTCTTCGCCGTGGCGAGCGCGCTCGACAGCCTCGTCATCGGCGAGCCGCAGGTGCTGGGGCAGGTGAAGGCGGCACACCGGCTCGCGGCCGAGCTCGGGCTGGCCGGTGCCGGGCTCGAAGCGGCCTTTGCCGCGGCGACGGCGGCGGCGCGCCGCGTGCGCCGCGAGACGCGCATCGCCGAACGGCCGGTGTCGATCGCCGCCGCGGCCCTGCAGCTCGCGCGCGACATCCATGGCGACATCGACCGCTGCCGGGCGCTGCTGCTGGGACCGGGCGAGATGGGCGAGCTGATGGCCGAGCAGTTCCAGCGCGCCGGCCTCGCCCATCTCGTCGTCTGCGGCCCGCCGGAACGCGCCGAGCGCGCGGCGCAGCGCCTGCGCGCCAACCTCGTGCCGCCCGAGCCTCTCGAAGAGGCGCTCGCGGACGCCGACATCGTCATCGCCGCGCTCGGCGCCGGCCGCGCCATCCTCACCAAGCCGCGCCTTGCCGCCGCCTTGCAGCGGCGGCCGACACGCCCCATCTTCGTCATCGACCTGGCAATCCCCGCCGACGCCGAGCCGGCGGTGAATGATCTCGACGGCGTCTTCCTTTATGATCTCGGCGATCTCGAGCGGGCGGCGCTGACCGGCCGCGCCACGCGCGAGGCGGCATCGGCCGAGGCATGGCGCATTCTCGAGGCGGAACTCGACGGTTTCGCCCGGCGCCTGGCCCAGCGCCGCGCCATGCCCGCCGTGGTCGCCTTGCGCGAGCATGTCGAGACGCTCCGCCGCCAGGCGCTTGCAGAGGCCGGCGGCGACGCCGAGGCCGCGACGCGGCTTCTCGCCAACCGCCTGTTGCACGCGCCCTCGGAAGTGCTGCGCGAGCGGATGGCGGCGGTGCCGGGCGAGGCCGAAGCCATGGAGGCGCTGCTGCGCCGGCTGTTCCGGCTGGAGGGAGACGAGGAGAGGATCGAGTGACGGCGCATAGCTCATTGGATGCGAAGCTCGACAAGCTGGTGCGGCGCCACGCTGAGCTGAGCGACGCGCTCGGGGATCCCGCGCTCGCCGGCAGCGAAGTGGCGGCGCTGTCGAAGGAATACAGCGACCTGACGCCGGTCGTGGAGAGCATCGCCGCGCTGCGCCGGGCGCAGGCCGAGCTCGCCGAGCTCGCGCCGCTGGCCGAGGATGGCGGTGATCCCGAGATGCGCGCGCTGGCGCAGGCCGAATTGCAGGCGGTGAAAGCGCGGCTGCCGGCGCTCGAGCAGTCGGTGATGCTGATGCTGCTGCCCAAGGACGAGGCCGACGAGCGCAACGTGATCCTCGAGTTGCGCGCCGGCACCGGGGGCGAGGAGGCGGCGTTGTTCGCCGCCGCCCTCTTCCGCATGTATCAGCGCTATGCCACGCAGCGTGGCTGGCGCTTCGAGGTGATGGACGTGTCGGAGACGGGGCTCGGCGGCTTCAAGGAGGCCATCGCCTCCATCAGCGGCCGCGACGTGTTTCACCGCCTCAAATTCGAATCCGGCGTGCATCGCGTGCAACGCGTGCCCGAGACCGAGGCGAGCGGGCGCATCCACACTTCGGCATCGACGGTGGCGGTCTTGCCGGAGGCGGAGGAGGTCGACATCCACATCGACGAGAAGGATCTGCGCATCGACGTCTTCCGCTCCAGCGGCCCGGGCGGGCAATCCGTCAACACCACCGACAGCGCGGTGCGGATCACCCATTTGCCCACCGGCCTCGTCGTCTCGCAGCAGGACGAGAAGTCGCAGCACAAGAACAAGGCCAAGGCGCTCAAGGTGCTGCGCGCCCGGCTCTATGAGCGCGAGCGCCAGGCGCGCGCGGCCGAGCGCGCCGCCTCGCGCAGGAGCCAGGTCGGGAGCGGCGACCGCTCCGAGCGCATCCGCACCTATAATTTTCCGCAAGGCCGCGCCACCGATCACCGCATCAACCTGACGCTCTACAAGATCGACAAGGTGTTGAACGGCGAGGCGCTCGACGAGTTCATCGATGCGCTGCTCGCCGAGGATCAGGCGGCGCGGCTGGCGGAGGTGGAATGAGCGCGGCGGGCGCCATGCCGCTGCCGCCGCAAGACGCGGGCCGGGACCAGGGCAAGCGCATGACCGTGGGCGAGGCCGTCGACGCGTTGGCACGCCGGCTTGCCGCCGCCGGCGTCGCGGCCTCGCGCCATGAAGCGCGGCTCGTTGTTGCCTTGGCGATGGAGGTCGAGCCCGCGGTGGCGCTGGGCTGGCCCGAGCGCAGGCTTGACGACGAGGCCCAGGCGCGGCTCG